>NZ_PJJV01000007.1:0-1419 GCF_002929655.1 Cryobacterium sp. M23 | reverse complement strand
GCGACAGTATGAGAACTGCCGCCTTCGTTCCGGAACCGGGGGCGAGACCCGGTATGCTGCGATGAGCATCATCCAATTGGTAGGCTAGAACGCATTCCAAGTGGAGTGCGTCCACCCCATGCCCCCGGCCAAGTCTCGCCGGTCGCATCGTGGGAGCCGCCGCGGCAAACGTGACGACGTGCGTCAAGCGTCTTTTGACGCGACCCACTGCCCGTAGTGGCCCGCCTCCTGTTCGGGATCCTCAGCTGGGCGAGCATGACCTGCCATTAGTGCCTGTTTTGCGCGCCGAAGAGCCGTGTGAACCTGCGACAAGTAGGAGGAACATGCCATGAAGATTCCCGCCATGAAACGAAGAGATTTTCTCAAGGTTGGCGGTGGTGTGGTCGCTGGCGCGGCCGTTGGCATCACCGGCACGAACCTTGGCAACAATCTAGGAGCCGGCGGGGAACTCGCGGCTGTGGCCTCAAGCCGGGGACTGACCGGTGCCGAGGCCCGTGCGGCTCTGACGTCGGTGGTGCCACCCGGCAAGTATGATCCGTACTTCATGTTCGCGTCCGGCGGGCACTCCGGTCAGATCTCGATCATCGGCATCCCTTCGATGCGGCTGCTAAAGATCATTCCCGTGTTCACGCGCGATTCATTCTCTGGATATGGCTTTGGTACGGACGTTGACGGCGTCATCCCGCGGGGGTCCGATCCGACCAAGAGCAATCTGCTGAGCTGGGGCGACACCCACCATCCCGCCCTCTCGGAAACCGAAGGCCGGTATGACGGCCGCTGGCTGTACGTCAACGACCGTGCCAACGGGCGGATCGGTATGGTTGACCTCGCCGACTACAAGACGAAGCAGATCTACGACATCCCCAACATCGGCAGCGCTCACGGCGGAGTGTTCGTCACGCCCGATTCCGAGTACGCCCATGTGTCGTCCATCACTCCCCGGCCGATTACCGATAACGGATATGCGCCGCTCGAAAGCTACGCGGACCTTTATCGAGGCTTCTCGAGCTGGTGTGCGATCGACCAGACAACGGGCCACCTGGTGCCCGAAAAAAGCTTTCAGATCGAGCTCCCACCCTATAACCAGGATCTCGCGGACATGGGCAAGCTGGCCAGCGCCGGCTACGGGTTCCTGAATTCATTCAACGCCGAGCTNGCGGACATGGGCAAGCTGGCCAGCGCCGGCTACGGGTTCCTGAATTCATTCAACGCCGAGCTCTCGGTCGGCATGTCTCACAAGAACCCGCCGATTGAAATCGGGGCGGCCAAGAACAAATACGACTACCTCCACGTCATTGATTGGAAGAAAGCCGAAAAGGTCGTCGCGGCAGGCAAGATCATTATGCGGAACGGCATCCGCGTGATCCCGCTGGAGGTCGCCATCAGCGAGGGCATCCTGCACTTCATTCCTGAGCCGAA
>NZ_PJJV01000027.1:0-5957 GCF_002929655.1 Cryobacterium sp. M23 | reverse complement strand
TCAGAGTCTCCGCCCAGGGTCAGGACGGCGACGCCCGTGGTATCGGTGGCGATTGTGCCCAGGGGAAGGAGCCGTTCCCCCAGTGCGCTCGTCGTCGTGAGGAATTCGACATCCCCCTGGGACATGGGTCGACCGTCCGGATCGGTGAGGGTCGCGGTGAGCCGCACTAGGCCGGTCGCTTCCACCCCGGTCAGGGCGATGGATGCCGTGTCTGACGTCGTGTCCGCCTGAGCGGGGGCCGCAGCCCCGACTGCCGCCCCACCCATCAGCCCCACGAGCAGGACGACGATACCCACGGATCGGGCCATCCGCCCGTTACCATCGACCTTTTGGCCGGATTCTGCTTTCCGGACAGTCCCATTCGCGGCGTCGATCTCCTCGATCTCGTCGATGGACAACAGGGGCACCACCCGGAAGAGCAGCATGAGCAGCAGCGGAACGGCGGCCGCTGCGGCGAGGGTCATGGCCACTCCGACCCATGTGATTCGAAAGTCGCCGAAGGTTCCGGTCATGTTGTCGAATGTGGCCGGAGCAACGACCATGAGCATCCGTTTCAGCCACATTGCCGGAACGACGAGGGCCGCCGCTGTGACGATGCCCCACACATTCCTGGTCCAGGGCAACGCCATGATCACGATCGGCAGTACGCCCCCGACGATAACGAATAGCCAAAACCAGACGGCCAGGCGGCCGAGCAGGAGCTCGTGAAACACTGCGAGGGTGTCTGGTTCACCGATGTACGCGCCAGGCAGGAGATCCGCAAAGGTCATATAGAGGTAGGTCGCGGAGAAAGTGACCAGCAGCATCCCGAGACGGACGAAGTGTCTTGGGGTGATAAACGCCTCCAGGTGGTAGCCACGACGGAATGACGCGACGACAAGAATGACCAGCGCTACGCCCGAGTAGAGTGCTGCGACGACGAAGTACGGCGCCCAGATGCTTTCATTCCACCAGGGGCGGTTGGTTAGTGTGAAGGCCCATGACAGCACGGAATGCACCGACACCGCCAAGGGAATGATCATGATCGACACCAGTCCAAGTGACCGGTTCAGTACCCTCCGTTGTACAGGGTTACCCACCCAGCCGCGCGATAGGACTCTGTACAAGCCGGCTCTGAACCGGCCGAGCCGGTGCGGGCCCTCACCATGCAGGATGGCCATGTCCGGCACGAGTGGCAACAGGAAGAACACCAGGGATGCGGCGGTATAGGTCATCACGGCGATAAAGTCCCAGAACACTGGGGCCGCGAAGTTTGGTTGGGTCAACAGCTCCCAGACTCGCTCCGGGCGTCCCAGGTGCGGGATGATGAGTGCCGTGCCCACAAGCACAGTTACTACTGCGGTGCCCTCGGCAAGCCGGGTGAGCGGTGCACGCCAGTCGGCGCCGGTGAGGCGCAGGATCGCGGAAACCACCGCTCCGCCGTAACTGACCCCAATGAATGTGATCACGTCGGCGATGTAGATGCCCCAGAACGCCTGATCGTTGTAGCCGGCGACGCCCATCCCAAACACAAGCTGTACGATCCAGGCGACGACACCGGCCAGGACCACAATGCCGAGGGCGGTGATCGCGTACCAGTAGCGGCGGCTGGGGGTCCCGAATGGGCGAAGCGCTGCGGCCCGGACCGGGTTGCTCACGAGAGGTCCTGTCCGTGGCCGCGAATGTAGTAAACCCGCGGGTTGGTCCCGAGTTCCTCCTTGAATCGCACGGCGTCGTTCTCTTTGAGAAATTCGGAGAGTACCTTGACGTCACCGAGGCCATTCACGGCGACGTCGGTGATCAGGTCGCCGACATACATGACACCCATTGGGCAGCCGGTCACGCACGCGGGTAGTTCACCGTACGGCAGTCGGTCTGCGCATAGAACGCACTTGCCGACTGTTCCCTTCTGTTGGGGCACCGGCATTTGCGGCGTCGGAGGGAATGGCATCATGGTGACTGGTTTTGGTTCGTTCCAGTTGAAGTAGCGCGCCTCGTAGGGGCAGGCCGCCATGCAGGCCCGGGAGCCGACGCAGGTGTTCGGGTCGACGAGGACGAGCCCTTCATCAGTGCGGAAGGTGGCGCTCACCGGGCAGACCGACAGGCACGGCGGGTTCTCACACATCATGCACGGCCGTGGCATCGGATAGGTGCCCCCTGTGCTGTCCTCCATCGAATACACCTTTATCCAGGTCTGCTCCTCCGGTAGCTTGTGCCGCTGTTGACAGGCAATTGTGCACGCTTTGCAGCCGTCGCAGCTTCGGAGGTCGATGACCATGCACCACGCGTGCTCCGGTCCTTTTCCCTTCTTTCCATTCGTTCCTCCCTGCCCGGTTGTCGCCTCCGCGTCGTCGTTGAGGAACCCGAGGGCTATGGCACTTCCGCCGGCTGCCGCGATCCCGAGGGTGGCGAGGAGGTTGCGACGGCTGAGAGTGTGCGACTTACCTTCCGTGCCGACGCCGGTTTTTCTCACCCGGTTGTCGCCTGCCTCGACTGGCTCGTCTGCTTTATTAGACATTCGAATGTCCTGCCAAACTGCTTGGTGTTCGTGAGTGGAACGGGTGAGCGCTGCGTTCAGCGCTCGGAGACACGCCGTGGGATGCGTCGTGGGATTGCCGGGGCGAACGTCACCAGTGCGGCGGCGGCCGCGATCAGCGCGAGAGCCGATCCGGGAATGCCCCACATTGTGAAGTTCATAACCACGGTCGGGCCCACGACCAGTGGGGTGAAAGAGTCGATGGTCATCGGTGCGGAACCATCCAGGTTGTGTCCCATCTGCCAGAGGCGGAACTGCACATCGGCCAGCGCCCCGACAGGTATAAGCCACAATCCGGTGCAGGCGAGACGTCGCCACCAGGCTCTGTCCGCCGCTGTCGCAATGATTACTCCCAGCACAGCGAGCAGGATCACAAACGGCCAGAGCGTCATCTCGGGCATCCCTGTAGCGTCGAAGCGCGGCATCCCGATGTAATGCGAGAGCACCGTGATCTCACTCAGGTCGCCACTGACGCTGTTGCCGTACGCTTTGATGTCGAGGCCGGCTGGGTATTGGGGGGCGAGGAACCTCATTTGCCAGATCGGCAATGTGGCAGCGACGAGTACCAAAGCGATCCCGGTGACACCGGCAACGATCCGCGCGATTCCGATTCGCGTCACCGAACCTCGCCGGAAAAAGCGGGCCAAACCTTCGGTTCCTGCCGTCATGAGACCGTCAGCGTTCCTTCCATTCCGCCTGACCGATGCCCGGGTATCGAGCAGTACACCGCGTATGTGCCCGGTGCTAGGGTGACGTCTGCCTCGACGGTTTTACCGGCATCAGCCATGAGATGCACATGCAACTCATCGATCAAGAGGTCATGCCCTGTCGTTCCCTTGTTCGTGAAGCGGATCGTCGTTTCGCCCGCGACCGCCGTGAGGGCGGCCGGCGTAAAGGAGAACTCCTTGCCGACCACGGCAAGCACCGCGGTGGACGAGCTGGGCGAGGATGTCGCCGACCGGTCAGGCTGGGCCACGCCGGTGCTGCATGCCGTCGCCAGCAGGGCCACGGTCAAGGACAACGATGCAAGGCCCGCGCGTCGCGAGGATGCCGGCCTCATCAGGCGCCCGTCGGTGCTACAAGCAGCCACCCGTACATTTCCATGTGCATGGCAGAGCAGAACTGAGCGCAGTAGAAGGCGAACGATCCCACCCGGTCGGCGGTGAACTCCACGCTCACGGTCTCCCCCGGGTCGAGCGTGGCCTGAAGGTTGTGATTGGGCACTGCGAATGTGTGTGTGGCGTTTTCCGCTGTCTCGATGTTGGTCAGGTGGATGCGCAGCTTCTCACCGACAGTGACCGGGATCTGCTCAGGAGTGAAGTGGCTGCGCATGACAGTCGCGTAGACATCGACGAAGCCGTCCGCGCGCACGATTCGCTCCTGCCCGGAGGCGGTCGCGAACTCCGATTTGGCCATGGTCTCCGGGTTGGTACCCGGAGGGTAGACCGTGAGCGGGTTGAGCCGGTCGACGCTGATAATCTGCGCGTAATGGGGCTCGGATCCGCCGAGGGGCAAACTGCTCAGCACGCGTGGCGGCGTGTGATTAATGTCGAAAAGCTCCAAGTTCACCGGATGCTGCGGACCAAGTTTCTGCACCTGATCGAGCGACCACTTGTTGAGGGCGACCATGTACGTCCCGACCGGCGCTACGGTGTCTCCGCCGGGGATCGCGAGGTGGCCAATGTTGTAGTGCACGGGGATTTTCTCAAGAACGGTAAACGGCTTTTCAGTCACACCGGCATCGGGACCCAGGGTCCACTTGATGATCGCACTGTCAATGAAGAGGCTCGTGTACGCGTTGCCTTTGCCGTCGTACTGCGTATGGAGCGGCCCGGCACCGAGTTCGACATGCGCCGCAGTGACGGCCGTGATCGGGATGATCGGAACGCCGTAGCGGTCCGTGCCCTCGAAGTTCTTGTCCTCGATGGCCTTCTTGATCATCGTGATCGAGTACACCGTCACGGCCGGGTCGAGCTTGCCCGCGATCACGATGTAGTTTCCGTCGGGAGAGACCTCAACTCCATGCGGATTCNCCGCGATCACGATGTAGTTTCCGTCGGGAGAGACCTCAACTCCATGCGGATTCTTCGGCTCAGGAATGAAGTGCAGGATGCCCTCGCTGATGGCGACCTCCAGCGGGATCACGCGGATGCCGTTCCGCATAATGGTATTGCCTGCCGCGACGACCTTTTCGGCTTTCTTCCAGTCAATGACGTGGAGGTAGTCGTATTTGTTCTTGGCCGCCCCGATTTCAATCGGCGGGTTCTTGTGAGACATGCCGACCGAGAGCTCGGCGTTGAATGAATTCAGGAACCCGTAGCCGGCGCTGGCCAGCTTGCCCATGTCCGCGAGATCCTGGTTATAGGGTGGGAGCTCGATCTGAAAGCTTTTTTCGGGCACCAGGTGGCCCGTTGTCTGGTCGATCGCACACCAGCTCGAGAAGCCTCGATAAAGGTCCGCGTAGCTTTCGAGCGGCGCATATCCGTTATCGGTAATCGGCCGGGGAGTGATGGACGACACATGGGCGTACTCGGAATCGGGCGTGACGAACACTCCGCCGTGAGCGCTGCCGATGTTGGGGATGTCGTAGATCTGCTTCGTCTTGTAGTCGGCGAGGTCAACCATACCGATCCGCCCGTTGGCACGGTCGTTGACGTACAGCCAGCGGCCGTCATACCGGCCTTCGGTTTCCGAGAGGGCGGGATGGTGGGTGTCGCCCCAGCTCAGCAGATTGCTCTTGGTCGGATCGGACCCCCGCGGGATGACGCCGTCAACGTCCGTACCAAAGCCATATCCAGAGAATGAATCGCGCGTGAACACGGGAATGATCTTTAGCAGCCGCATCGAAGGGATGCCGATGATCGAGATCTGACCGGAGTGCCCGCCGGACGCGAACATGAAGTACGGATCATACTTGCCGGGTGGCACCACCGACGTCAGAGCCGCACGGGCCTCGGCACCGGTCAGTCCCCGGCTTGAGGCCACAGCCGCGAGTTCCCCGCCGGCTCCTAGATTGTTGCCAAGGTTCGTGCCGGTGATGCCAACGGCCGCGCCAGCGACCACACCACCGCCAACCTTGAGAAAATCTCTTCGTTTCATGGCGGGAATCTTCATGGCATGTTCCTCCTACTTGTCGCAGGTTCACACGGCTCTTCGGCGCGCAAAACAGGCACTAATGGCAGGTCATGCTCGCCCAGCTGAGGATCCCGAACAGGAGGCGGGCCACTACGGGCAGTGGGTCGCGTCAAAAGACGCTTGACGCACGTCGTCACGTTTGCCGCGGCGGCTCCCACGATGCGACCGGCGAGACTTGGCCGGGGGCATGGGGTGGACGCACTCCACTTGGAATGCGTTCTAGCCTACCAATTGGATGATGCTCATCGCAGCATACCGGGTCTCGCCCCCGGTTCCGGAACGAAGGCGGCAGTTCTCATACTGTCGC
>NZ_PJJV01000072.1:0-100862 GCF_002929655.1 Cryobacterium sp. M23 | reverse complement strand
CAAACCCGCCGAAGCTCAAGAACAAGAGCCGAAACTAGCCGCCTAAACTCACGCTGGCCTCATTCACCTTGACAAATTCCGCGACGGCGGCGACCAGGCACACGAACACCCAGATCGCGGTCGTTCGGCTCACGATAGGCCGGTCTCCCCCCTGGGTCTTGCCTGTCAGCGCACGGATGCGAGGCGACAGCGCTCCGTGTGGCTAACTCAGGAGATTCACCGCGGCGAAACCACCATCCCGCACCTGTGGCGCACGGGTCCGCACTGGCCCGTGCCGAATCGGCCGCCCCGATTCCGGAACTCCTGAGTTAGCCTCCGCGAACCCGGCATAACTTCTGCACTCTGGTGGGGGCGCCGGCCCGGGCCGCCGAAAGACCCGGACGGGGGCGCGATGCGGCCCCCCACAATTTGCAGGAGATATGCACGAGGAGGATTCGGACCCGAGGACCGGGAACCCTCGCGCGCGGGCGCGCCGACACGGTGGTGTGGCCAACTCAGGAGACGCGCCGCAGCACCCCCTCGCTCCCCGCACTGGTCCGGGCGACGGATGCCGCGCCCCACCCGAATCTCCTGAGTTGGCCACGCACGCACACGTACACGCACACACACACACACACACACACACACCGAGTGCATAGCTCCTGGGGCGACCGCGGGCCCTGAACCACGAATGCGAGAATGGCACCGTGTCGACGTCAATGAGCGGGGTAACGGGATGAGCGAGCAGAGCAAGCCCAGCGGGCCCAGTGCCAACGGCCCGAACGGTGCGCCGCATTCGCAGACCCTGTCGCGCGGCATCCGCGTGCTCGAGATTCTCGCCGACGCCGACGAGGCCCTGACCATTGCCGACGTGGCCGCCGCCCTCGGCGTGCACCGCTCGATCGCCTACCGAATATTACGCACGTTGGAGGACCATGGGGTCGTGATCCGGGATGCCGCGGGCGCCGTACGCCTCGGCCCACGGATGGCCGCGCTCGCCCGCGGTGTCTCCCGCGGTCTGCAGGCCGCGGCGCTGCCCGAGCTGACGAGCGTCGCGAACGAGTTGGGGATGACAGCCTTCGTGACCGTGCTGGACCGGGCGGAGGTCGTCACTCTGGTCAGCGTGGAACCGCGACAGGCGCACGCCACGGTCGCGCAGCGCCCCGGCACGCGGCATCCGCTCGGCCGGGGTGCACCCGGGATCGCCATCCAGTCCCTGCTCACGGCGACCCAGTGGGTGAACCTCGGCGAGGGCGCCCGCCGCGACGAAGCCGCCGACGTGCGCGCACGCGGCTTCGCCACCAGTCATGACGAGGTCATTCCGGGGCTGGCCTCCGTGGCGGTGCCGCTGGTCGTGCCCGGCGAGGCACCGGCGGCTCTGGCGGTCGTCTACCTCGGCACCGGGCAGAGTGACGCCGCGATCGGCGCGCGTCTCGTGACGGCCGCGGCCGTAATTGCAGCCGACCTGCGCTAATTGCCGCCACACCGGGCCAGACGCGGGCGCTTCGACCAAGCGCCGCCGACCGAGCGGGCGCCGGCAGCCGGGCGGGCGCCGGCAGCCGGCCCGGCGCACGGCGGCATCCGGACCACGAGACGGCGGCACCATCCAGGCCCCCCGGACGACCCCGTTCCTACCCCTGTAGATAATATACGATTTGTGATACCGTTTCGAGATCGCACGATTCCAGCACCACACAGGGAAATACAAAGGGGTATTCCATGGCATTGACGACCGACCGAACGAGCGCCGCGAAAGCGACCGCCGCGAAACGACACGAGGAACGCCGGGTCCTCGCCGGCACCATGGTGGGCACCACCATCGAGTGGTACGACTTCTTCATCTACGCGCAGGCCGCCGGCCTCGTGCTGGCCGGGCTGTACTTCGCCCCGCTCGCCAACGACAACGCCGGTCTGGCGCAGCTCGTGGCCTGGGCCTCCCTCGGCATCAGCTTCCTCTTCCGCCCGCTGGGCGCGGTCGTGGCCGGCCACCTCGGTGACCGCCTCGGCCGCAAGGCCATGCTCGTGCTGACCCTCGTCATCATGGGCGCGGCCACGGCACTGATCGGCCTCCTGCCGACCTTCGAGCAGATCGGCGTCTGGGCGCCGATCCTGCTGATCGTGCTGCGCATCCTGCAGGGCTTCTCGGCCGGCGGGGAATGGGGCGGTGCCGCCCTGATGTCGGTTGAGCACGCCCCGGTCAACAAGCGCGGATTCTTCGGCGCGTACCCGCAGATCGGCGTGCCGACCGGACTCATCCTCGCCACCGGCGTCATGCTCCTGGTGACCAGCACGATGAGCGAGGAGGCCTTCCTCGCCTGGGGCTGGCGCATCCCGTTCCTCGTCTCGGTGCTGCTTATCGTGGTCGGCTTCATCATTCGCCGCTCGGTCGACGAGAGCCCCGTCTTCAAGGAGATGCAGGATCGCAAGAAAGAATCGGCCGCCCCCCTCCGCCAGCTCTTCCGCGGCCACTGGCGCCAAGTCATCCTCACCGCCCTGATCTTCATCGCCAACAACGCCGCCGGCTACCTGTTGATCGCGTTCTTCTCCTCCTACGCCACCAAGCCGGTCGAGGCCGGCGGCCTGGGCATGGAACGCTCCCCCGTGCTGCTGGCCAGCACCATCGCCGCCGCGTTCTGGCTCGCGTCGACGATGATCGGCGGCATCCTGTCCGACAAGATCGGGCGCATCCGCACGTTCCAGTTCGGCTACGCCTGGCTGTTCCTCTGGGCCATCCCGATGTTCCTGCTGATCGACACCGGCGAGATCCTCTGGTTCACGGTAGCGCTCGTCGTGCTGGCCAGCGGGCTCGGCTTCTCGTACGGTCCACAGGCGGCGCTCTACGCGGAGATGTTCCCGGCTCAGGTACGCTACTCGGGCGTGTCCATCGGCTACGCCATGGGTGCCATCCTCGGTGGGGCGTTCGCTCCCCTGATCGCGCAGCTGCTGCTGGACGAGACCGCCTGGTCACCGTCGATCGGCATCTACATCATGGTGCTGGCCACGATCTCCTTCGTCGCGGTCTCCGTGGTGAAGGAAACCCGTGGAGTCCCGCTCGGCATTTCCCAGCACGACTAGAAAGCCACAAAACATGCCGAACTCGACCTCCGTGGGCGCCGCCGACGTCAGCGCAAGCAACAGCGCGGGTATCAGCGTCACCGCCACCACCGATCTCGCCACACCGGGCAAGATCATTGCGGTGCACCTCAACTACCCGAGCCGGGCCGCCCAGCGCGGCCGCACGCCGGAGCAGCCGTCGTACTTCCTCAAGCCGGCGTCGTCGCGGAGTTCCAGCGGCACGCCGGTGGAACGGCCCGACGGATGCGAGCTGCTGGTGTTCGAGGGCGAGATCGCGCTGGTGATCGGGCGCCGCACCCGCGGCGTCTCGCCCGAGGAGGGCTGGGCGGCGGTCTCGCACGTGACCTGCGCCAACGACTTCGGCGTGTACGACCTGCGCTACGCCGACAAGGGCTCGAACCTGCGCTCGAAGGGCGCCGACGGCTTCACCCCCGTCGGGCCGACACTGCTGCCGGCGGCCGGCCTCGACCCGGCAGCGCTGCGCATCCGCACCTGGGTCAACGGCACGCTCGTACAGGAGGACACGACGGCCGACCTGCTCTTCGGGTTCGGCCGGCTCGTCGCCGACCTCTCGCAGCTGCTCACGCTCGAGCCCGGCGACCTGATCCTCACCGGCACGCCGGCCGGTTCGTCGGTCGTCGTGCCCGGCGACATCGTCGAGGTCGAAGTGGATGCCCCAGGAGCCCCGGGCGCACCCCGCACCGGCCGCCTCGTCAGCCCGATTCGGCAGGGCACGGTGCCGTTCGGCGCGTTCGGGGCCGGCCCGCGGGTCGACGATCTGCAGCGCACCGAGGCGTGGGGTTCGGCGGAGGCGGCCGGGCTCGCACCGGCATCCGTCACCGCACCCACAGCGGAGCAGACGCCCCCGCCGTTCGCCCTCACCCCCGAGCTGAAGGCCCGGATCAACAGTGTGGGCACCGCCACCCTCAGCGCCCAGTTGCGCAAGCGCGGGCTCAACTCAGTGTCGATCGACGGCCTCGGCTCGACCCGGCCGGGTGCCCGTCTCGTCGGCCGGGCCCGCACACTCCGGTACATTCCGGCGCGGGAGGACCTGTTCGAGTCGCACGGCGGCGGCTACAACGCCCAGAAGCGCGCCTTCGACTCGCTCGGACAGGGCGACGTGCTCGTGATCGAGGCCCGCGGCGAGCGCGGCACGGGCACGGTCGGCGACATCCTCGCCCTGCGCGCCCAGATGCGCGGCGCGGCCGGCATCGTGACGGATGGCGGTGTGCGCGATCTCGCGGCCGTCACCGCCCTGGAGATCCCGACCTACCACGCCGGACCGCACCCTGCCGTGCTCGGACGCCGGCACGTGCCGTGGGACACGGACCTGACCGTGGCCTGCGGCGGGGCATCCGTGCAGCCCGGCGATTTGATCGTCGGGGACGCCGACGGGCTGATCGTGATCCCGCCGCACCTGGTTGAGGAGGTGGTCGCCGCAGCCATCGTGCAGGAGCGCGAGGAGACCTTCATCGCCGCCATGGTCACGGCCGGGCACGGCGTCGACGGGCTCTACCCGATGAACGCCGAGTGGAAGGCCCGGTATCGGGTCTGGCTGGAGGAACAGGCATGACGGCCTCGGTCTCGGCTGGCTCGACTGGCTCGACTGGCTCGGCAGGCTCGGCAGGCTCGGCAGGCTCGGCAGGCTCGGTTGGCTCGGCAGGCTCGACAGGCTCGGCGGGCTCGACTGGCGTTGCGACTGGCTCGACCACCGGCGTCTCGACCACCGGCGCGGAGGCGTCGCTGAGCAAGGCGCAGCTCGCCCACCGGTGGATCCGGGCCCGCATCTCCGACGGCAGCTTCAGCCCGGGCTACCGCCTGGTGCTCGGGCAGATCGCCCGGGAGATCGGTGTCAGCACCGTGCCGGTGCGGGAGGCCATCCGCCTGCTGGAGGCAGAGGGTCTGGTCACGTTCGAGCGCAACGTCGGCGCCCAGGTGGCCATGCTCGACGTCACCGAGTACACCCACACGATGCAGACGCTGGCCCTCGTCGAGGGCTACGCCACCGCCCTGTCGGCGCCGCGGCTCGACCCGGAGACGCTGCTGCGCGCCCGGGAGATCAACGCGGAGATGGACGAGTGCCTGCACCACTTCGACCCGGTGCGTTTCACCAGCCTGAACCGCGAGTTCCACTCGGCCCTGTTCGAGGCCTGCAGCAATGCGCACATCCTCGACCTGGTGCAGCGGGGCTGGAGCCGGCTCGGCACCCTGCGCGAATCCACGTTCAGCTTCGTGCCCGGTCGGGCGCACGAGTCCGTCGCCGAGCACACCGCGCTGCTCGACCTGATCGAGGACGGCGCCGATCCCCTGCAGATCGAACTGGCCGCGCGCGACCACCGGCTCGGCACCCTGAACGCCTTCCTCGCCCAGCAGCACACCGCCCCCACCGCCTCCACCCCCTAACAGCCAATCCCGCAACTGTTCCCGTAACGGACGACTGTTGCCCGCACACCGGGAACATTCGTCCGATTCGGCAACAGTCGCGGACGCCTCCGTTGCCCTCGAAAGGAAGAACAATGAAGTTCCGCACCGATCCGAGTCAGATCACAGGCTCTATCGCGCCCCTGATGAGCCCGTTCACGGCCGACGGCGCCGTCGACCACGCCGGCCTCACCAACCTCGTGAACTGGCAGCTCGCCTCCGGCACGCACGGGATCTCGCTCGGCGGCTCCACCGGCGAGCCGAGCTCGCAGACCATCGTCGAGCGTGCCAGCGCGATCCGCACCGTGGCCGCCGCGGTCGGCGACCGGGTGCCGTTCATGCCCGGCACCGGCTCGGCCAAGCTCGACGAGACCCTCGAGCTCACCGCCGCGGCCCGGGACGCCGGCGTCGACGCCGCCCTGATCATCACCCCCTACTACGCCCGCCCCACCCAGGAAGCCCTCTACGTCTGGTACAAGACCGTGGCCGAGGAGTTTCCGGACCTGCCGATCGTCGCCTACAACGTGCCCAGCCGCACCGCCGTGGACATCGCCCCGGAGACCATCGCCCGCCTCTACCGCGATTTCGACAACTTCGTCGGCGTCAAGGAGACCACCAAGGACTTCGAGCACTTCTCCCGGGTGCTGCAGCTCTGCGGCCCCGAACTGCTGGTCTGGAGCGGCATCGAACTGCTCTGCCTGCCTCTGCTGGCCCTCGGCGGCGTGGGATACATCAGCGCCACGAGCAACATCGCCCCGGTCGCGCACGTCGAGATGTACAACGCGTGGATGGCCGGCGACATCGAGACGGCCCGGCGCATCCACTACGGCCTGCACCCACTCGTCGACCTGCTTTTCGTCGAGACGAACCCGGCCCCGGGCAAATGGGTGCTCGAGCAGCGCGGCCTGATCGAGAGCGGCTTCGTGCGCCCGCCGCTGATCACCCCGACGGATGCGGGCATCGCCAAAATGCAGGCGCTCCTGGCCGCCGGCGAGCAGTACCTCTCCCCCGTCGACGGCTTCACTGTCGCCGACTTCACCCCGAAAGCAGCCTGAGCCATGACCGAGACCGAGACCACCGTGACCGACACCACCACCACGAGAACCCGCGCGCAGCACGTGCCCGAGAACCTGCCGTCCCGCATCCAGCACTTCATCGGCGGCCGGTTCGTCGACAGCGTCTCCGGCGCGACCTTCAACGTGCTCGACCCGGTGTCGAACCAGACCTACGCCACCGCCGCGGCCGGCCAGAAGGAAGACGTCGACCTCGCCGTCGCCGCCGCGACCGACGCCTTCGTGGCCGGGCCGTGGCCGAGGATGAAGCCGCGCGAACGCTCCCGCATCCTGAACAAGATCGCCGACGCCGTCGAGGCCCAGGATGCCCGCCTCGCCGAACTCGAGACGTTCGACACCGGCCTGCCGATCACCCAGGCCCTCGGCCAGGCCAAGCGGGCGGCCGAGAACTTCCGCTTCTTCGCCGACCTGATCGTGGCGCAGACCGACGACACCTACCAGGTGCCCGGCAGCCAGATCAACTACGTCTTCCGCAAACCGGTCGGCGTGGCCGGGCTGATCACCCCGTGGAACACCCCGTTCATGCTGGAGAGCTGGAAGCTCGCCCCCGCACTGGCCGCCGGCTGCACGGTCGTGCTCAAGCCGGCCGAGTTCACGCCGCTGTCGGCGAGCCTGTGGGCGGAGATCTTCCGCTCCGCCGGGCTGCCCGACGGGGTCTTCAACCTGGTCAACGGGCTGGGTGAGGAGGCCGGGGACGCGCTGGTCAAGCATCCGGATGTCCCCCTCATCTCGTTCACGGGCGAGACCACCACGGGTCAGACCATCTACCGCAACTGCGCCGCGAACCTCAAGGGCATGTCGATGGAGCTCGGCGGCAAGTCCCCCGCCGTGGTCTTCGCCGACGCCGACCTCGAGGCCGCGCTCGACTCGACCCTGTTCGGGGTGTTCTCGCTCAACGGCGAGCGCTGCACCGCCAGCAGCCGCATCCTGGTGGAACGCCCGATCTACGACGACTTCTGCGCCCGCTATGCGGCCCGGGCACAGAACATCGTCGTCGGCGACCCACACGACCCTGCCACCGAGGTCGGCGCGCTCGTGCACCCCGAGCACTACGCCAAGGTGATGAGCTACGTCGAGATCGGCAAGAGCGAGGGCCGCCTGCTCGCCGGCGGCGGCCGCCCCCAGAACCTGCCGGAGGGCAACTACGTGTCCCCGACCGTGTTCGTGGATGTCGCCCCGACGGCCCGCATCTTCCAGGAGGAGATCTTCGGACCGGTCGTGGCGATCACGCCGTTCGACACCGACGAAGAAGCCCTCGAGCTGGCCAACGGCGTCAAGTATGGCCTGGCCGCATACATCTGGACCAGCAACCTCACCCGGGCGCACACCTTCGCGCAGTCGATCGAGGCGGGCATGGTCTGGCTCAACTCACACAACGTGCGGGACCTGCGCACCCCGTTCGGAGGGGTCAAGGCCTCGGGCCTCGGCCACGAGGGCGGCTACCGCTCGATCGACTTCTACACCGAGCAGCAGGCCGTGCACGTTTCCCTCGGGCCTGTGCACACCGCCCGCTTCGGCGCCCACTGATCCCGGGTCCCGGGTCCCGACACGCTCGACCACCGCGACATCTCAATGAGGAGGATTCCATGACCACCACCCCCATCCCCACGCCGACCGCGACCCCGCCGGACATCCTGCGCTGCGCCTACATGGACATCGTCGTCACCGACCTGGCCCGCTCGCGTGCGTTCTACGTCGACGTGCTCGGCCTCGTCGTGACCGAGGAGAGCGACACCGAGATCTACCTGCGCAGCTTCGAGGAGTTCATCCACCACAACCTGGTGCTGCGCCAGGGCCCGGTCGCCGCAGTCGCCGCGATGGCCTTTCGGGTGCGCGCCCCCGAAGACGTGGGTCTGGCCGAGGCCTGGTATCAGGAGCTCGGCTGCCGCACCGAACGCCGCATCAACGGGTTCGTGAAGGGTGTCGGTGACTCCGTGCGCGTCGAAGACCCGCTCGGCTTCCCCTACGAGTTCTTCTGCTCAGTCGACCACGTCGAACGCCTGGCCTGGCGCTACGACCTGCAGGGTCCCGGCGCCCTCGTGCGCCTGGACCACTTCAACCAGGTCACCCCCGACGTGGGACTCGGCCGCGGCTACCTCGAGGACCTCGGCTTCCGCGTCACCGAGGACATCCAGGACGAAGACGGCGTCACCTACGCGGCCTGGATGCGCCGCAAGGACACCGTGCACGACACCGCCCTGACCGGCGGTGACGGCCCGCGGATGCACCACATCGCCTTCTCCACGCACGAGAAGCACAACATCATCTACATCTGCGACAAGCTCGGCGCCCTGCGGATGTCGGACGTCATCGAGCGCGGCCCCGGCCGCCACGGCGTCTCGAACGCGTTCTACCTCTACCTGCGCGACCCCGACGGCCACCGGGTCGAGATCTACACCCAGGACTACTACACCGGCGACCCCGACAACCCCGTCGTCACCTGGGACGTGCACGACAACCAGCGCCGCGACTGGTGGGGCAACGCGGTCGTGCCGAGCTGGTACACGGATGCCTCACTGGTGCTCGACCTGGACGGCAACCCCCAGCCGGTCATGGCCCGCACCGAGTCCAGCGAGATGGCCGTCACGGTCGGCGCCGACGGGTTCTCGTACACCCGCAAGAACGACGTGGAGCACGGCTTCAAGCTCGGCAATACGCTCTGACACTCACGTGCGGGTGGTGTCAGGCCGTGCGCAGTTCCCCGCGCAGGATCGACTCGCCGGAGTGCTGCGGGTCGCCGTCGTCGGGTTCCGCGGAGACGTCGACCAGCGGGTACTGCGACAGGTCGACGCCGTCGGGGATGGCGAAGCGCCCGGACTCACCGTCGAGCAGTCCGATGCTGATCAGCCCGGACGCATCCGCCTTGATCAGCCACACCTCGCGCAGATCGGTGTCGGCGCTCACCCCGGTGACGTCGAGCACGACCTCCCGGTGGCCGTCGGCCGTCTTCGCGACGTAGGCGCTGCCGGCGGCGTCCCAGCCGGGGTACGGGTCCAGCTGGGCCTCGGCGAGTAGCACCGGCGCGGGTTCCTGCTGCTGCGCGGACTGCCACCAGATGCCGCCGCCGAGGCCGCCGAGCAGCCCGGCGATGCCGGCGGCCACGGCCATCGGCATCCAGTTGCGGCGTCGTGGGAGGGGGCGCAGGGCGGAGCCGATGTCGGTGACCGTGGCGGACGGGGTCTCGACAGGCTCGACCACCGGTGCAGGGGTCTCGACAGGCTCGACCGCTGCAGTGGGCTGGTCCGCTGCAGGGGTCTGGTCCGCTGCCTCGTAGCCGCTGCGCCCGGGGGTGGCGGCCACGGCGTCGGACAGGCCGAGGGCGGCGTGGATGCCGGCCCAGACTCGATCGCCGGGCTCCACGAGTTGCACGCTGCGCGCGGACCGGCCGACGTGGGCGGTGTGCTGCAGGGCGATGAGTTCCAGGGAGCACTCGGGGCATTCCGACAGGTGCTGGCGTTCGGGTTCGGTGAGGTCGAACTCTGTCATTGCAATGAGAGCGAGGTTTTCCTGGTCAATGTGTGTCATCGTTCGCCTCCAATCTGGTGCGCAGTCTCGAAAGACTTCGGCGGATGTGACTCTTAACGGTGCCGAGCGGCAGTCCGAGGTTATCGGCGATTTGGGTGTGCGTGAGATCGTCGTAGAAGGCCAGCTGCATCACCTGCTGCGGAACGGGTCCGAGCCGGCGAAGTTCGTCGCTCATCAGCACACGATCCGCGATGTCGGCGGATTCGTCGGTCTGGCTGAGCGCGGTGTCAACGAGGACAGCCTCCTCGACCCGCCGCCGTCGTGAGCGGGCCTCGTGGGCATCCGCAACGGTGTGCCGGGTGATCCCGACGAGCCAGGCCGGCAGAGGCGACCGTGACGCATCAAATCCGTTCCGCCCGCGCCAGGCGGCGATGAAGACCTTCTGGGTGACGTCTTCGGCTTCGCCGGGATCGCCGAGCGAACGAACGGCGATCGTGTAGACGAGGGATGACCAGCGGGCGTAGGCCTCGGCGAGCGCACGTTCGTCTCCCGCCCGAAACGCGAGAACGAGCTGGGCGTGGTCATCTTCGTCGGTGAGTGCCGTCACGTCGTATCGGTGTCCCCCGGTTGGTGAGCGCATCGGGAGGTCGTACATGTCAGACTCCGCCGGAGAGCAAGCCTCGACCACCGTGATGCCCAGCATAGCCACCCCTCTGCGTCATGGTGCCTGGGTCATACGATTGGACTCGCCGAGACGATTACGTTGGACAGATAGGTGCGGGCACTGTAGTCGAATTCGCCGCCGCAGGTCACAAGGGTGAGCCGGTTGGGACCGGACCGGTCGAAGATCGAGTCCCAGGGCACACCCTGTTTGGCCACGGTTTGAACGGATTCCACGGAGTAGCGACGCTCCTGACCGTCGTCGGTGGTCACCACGATCTCGGTGCCCGCACGCGCCGAGGCGAGCTGGGCGAACGGTCCGATGTCGTAAATCAGGGAGTCGACGTGGGCGGCGATCACGGTCGCGCCGGCGGTGCTGGCCGGTGACGGTCCAAAGCGATACCAGGCGGCGAGCGAGGGGTCTTTTGGCAGCTCCATCGCCCCGTCGTCGGCCAGACCGACGGACTCGATTGCCATGTCGATTCCGAGGGAGTCGACTCGGATGGTCTGGGGCGGCCGGGCCTGCGGGGTCTGGTTCTGATCCAGCGAGGAACTGACGGTCGGCACGTCGACCTCAGCGACGGGTAGCGGGGCCGACGGCGTCGGAGTCGGCGCTGCGTTCGTCGGGGGAACGTAGGCCGTGGGCGATGATGTGCTCGGGGCGCTGCTGCAGCCCGTGAGCAGGGCGAGAGCCACAGCGAGCGCTGTGAAAGTGCCCGCTGTGGCTCTCATTGTGGATCTCTCTTTCTGACTGGCGTGACTAGCGGCGAGCCGCGGACAGGCGACGCATACCGACGACGGCGGCGGCGACCAGACCCATCAGCGCGGCGGCGAAGCCACCGACCATGAGACCCGTGGAGTCGTCCGCCTGGTTGGTGGCGACGAGACCGGCCTCACCGGCGGGGATGCTGTCCGGGTTGGAGTGAAGCCCGTCGATGGTCTGAACGGCCAGGGCCAGGTTCTTGTCGGTCAGGCTGCCCCACGCGTAGACGATCGTGTTCGTGCCCTCTGCGACGTTGACGTCTGCCGGGCCGATCACCGGGTCAGTCGTTCCGGTTGCGGCGACGGCGGCCGAGATGGTGCCGGCCGGCAACGTGAGCACGGATTCCTTCGGGTTCACCAGGGCGGTGATCGCGACGGCTCCGTTGGCGAGAACATCGACCGCGGGGGCTGCTGCCACGTGGCGAACCGTCAGGCGGCCCTCCCCGGCGGCGAGCTGCGAGATGTCGTTGGTGAACAGCGACGCCGTGGGCTTGCCGGCCTCGTCGAGGTGCGCGGCGGCGGTGTAGTTCTTGCCGGCTTCGAGCGGGAGGTCGACCGGGCCGATGGCAGGTGCGCTGGCATCCGCTGCGTCCGACGCGGTGATGGCCACCTTGTAGGTGCCGGGTGCGAGGTCGAGCGGACCGGCGAGGTCGCCCGGCTTGAAGTCGTCCAGGGTCAGCTTGTCGTTCACGTAGACGTCGACGGTGAGGCCGGGAACTCCGTGGAACACGGACAGCTTCGCGACGTCTTCGGCTGCCTGTGCCGGAGCGAGACCGCCGAGGGCGACGAGAGCACCGAGAGCGCTGGCCGTCATTCCGATCTTGAGGGACTTGTGCATCGTTTCCTCCTGCGTAATGGATCTGTGAGTGGGTCACTCTGAAGAGATTCTTGAAACCTCTCTAACCCCTACTTCTCTCGCACGTCCCCAAACGGATGCACATGCATGGAAATCTCTGTAAAACTTTTTTGCGGGCTGCAGGTCGCGCGCGATTTCATCGGCTCGCCGCGGCGCGATGCAGGGAGATGTCCCGGCGGAAGACCAGCATCACCACCACCAGCGACACGGCCGAGAACGCGGCCCCGCCCGCGAACATCGCCGGGTAGCCGAGCCACGGCTCGAGCAGGGACAGCGCCAACGGCACGAAGAACCCCAGGTAGGTGATGCCGTAGTAGATCGCGGTCAGTCGGGCGAGGTGGTCGGGCGGCGCGATCCGCTGCACCTCCTGCAGCCCCGACACCATCAGCAGGCCGTACGCGGCGCCGAGCAGGGCCGCCGCCGGCAAAATCAGCCAGAGCACGGGTGGGCTCACGGCGACGGATGCGAGCAGCAGCGACCCGACGGTCAGCATCAGCGCGAACATGATTCCTCGGGCATTGTGCCCGGCGGTGATGCGGTGGCTGAAGAGCTGCAGCGACGCTCCCGCGACGAGAGCCACCACGCAGAGCAGGGCCGCGAACGCCACCGGCGCGGACGGGATCTCGGTCGCGGCGAGCGCCGGCAGGATGGCGTAGGCGGTCGTGGCCGTTCCGAAGACCCACGGCGCCACCGGCACGATCAGGAGCAGGAACCGCGGGTACGGGGAGATGGCCGGGTGGACGGCCGGCAGGGCCCCGGCCGCGATGCCCCGTCCCTGGGACTCCGGGGTGCAAAACAGCAGAAGGCCGAAGAGCACGGCGATGACGGTGTGCGCCGCGTACGGCAGCACGCCGGGGAACGGCGCCCACTGGGCCAGCGCTCCGGAGCTCGCCGCACCGAGTGCGAAACCGAGGGACAGCGCGATGGTCGCCCGTCGTGCCCCCGAGGAACGGTCGGCCCCGAAGTCGAACGGTCGCGCGGAGAGTTCCTTCACCCAGCTGGTGCCCACGGCCATGGCCAGGCCGAGGGCGACGCCGGAGAGGATGCGGCCGGCCAGCAGCATGGGCACATTTCCCGCGGACAGGGCCAGCAGCACGCTCCCCGCGATCGCGACCCAGGGCGCGGGCAGCATCAGCGGTCGGCGGCCGAACCGGTCCGACAACGGGCCGGCGATCAGTAGCGCCGGGATGATGCCGAGTACGTAGGCCCCGAGCAGCAGGTTCGCCAGCTGGTTGGAGAACCCGTCCGCCTGTCGGTACATCACCAGCAGTGGGGTGAATTCGTTGCCGCCCCAGGCGACGGCGAAGATCGCGGCGGCCGGCGCGAGCCAGTACTTCCTGCCCCGGGCGCCGGTGAACGAGCCGGATCCGGTGGTCGAGCCTGTCGAAACCGAACCCATCGCATCCTGGATGTCGGTTGTCATGACGGTCCCCCGGTCGGCATTCGGCGGCCTCGGCAGCGAGGCCCGCACACCCCCAGCCTAGGGGAGGCGCCGGGGCTCACTCCCCCAGCCGGCGGCAAACCAATTCGACGGAGATTTTGCAATATGTGCGGGTTTTCGGAGTGTTGGACGCGGTTATGGGCACAATCTCCGTCGAATTCGTCAGGGCCAGGGCCAGCCGAGCTCGCGCGTGTGGCCAACTCAGGACATCCGTCGCCCGGTGGCCCGGCCGCCCCGGATCAGTGCGGAACCAGCGCGGATGTCCGGGCCGGCCCGGACGGATCTCCTGAGTTAGCCCCAACACCGGCCGGTTGCCCAGCAGCGCCAGCCGGATGCGCAGCATCTCTTGTGCGGTTCAGGCAGCCCCCACGCGCTCCGCCCCACAGCCCGAACGAATTCGACGGAGATTTTGCGATATGTGCGGGTTTCTGAAGGTGTTTAGGGCGATGCGGGCAAAATCTCCGTCGAATTCGTTAGGGGCGTGAGAGGCGAGCGAGTGCCCGGACTCGGGGCGCTCAGGCCAGGAACTGCAGTGCGGCGCGCTTGAACTCGCGGGAGGTGAGCGTGTTCACGTGGTCCCGGCCCGCCAGTTCGAGGTAGTCGGCACCGCGCGCGCGGGCAAGTTCGGCGACCCCGGCCGGGATGGAGTCGGCGCCGCCGGCGACGTAGAGCACGGGAATCTCGGCCGGCACGTCCAGCGAGGAGCCGGCCACCCCGCCGACGCACGCCACGAGGGCCTCACGGTCGGCGCCGGCGGTGATCGCGGCACCCAGTATCGCCGCGATCGACGGGTCGGTGCCGGCGGTGCCGTCGGTCACGAACCGGCGCACGGCATCCGGATGCCACGTCTCGAACAGTTCGTCCGGCCCGGCTCCGCCGAGCACCAGTCGGCGCACCCGGGACGGCGCCAGCCGCGCGAGCGCCGCCGCCACGCGCGAGCCCATCGAATAGGCGACCACGTCGACCTGCTCCAGCCCGAGGGCGTCGAGCACGACCACGAGGTCGGCTGCGAGTTGCCGGGGCAGGTAGTCGATGCTGCGGTGCGGCTTGTCGCTGCGGCCGTGACCGCGGAGGTCGAGGGTGATCACGCCGCGCCCGGCGTCCTGCAGGGCTCGCACCCAGCCGGTGCCGACCCAGGTGACCTGCGATGTCGACGCGAACCCGTGCACGAGCAGGATCGGGCGCTCGCCGGGCACGACGTCGTAGGCGATCCGCACGCCGTCGAGGCGCCGCGCGAACAGCGCCCCCCCTGCAGAGCCCGCCGGAGCAGAGCCCGCCGGAGCAGAGCCCGCCGGAGCAGAGCCCGCCGCGGCCGGCCCCGCCGCGGCCGGTCCCGCCGGGGCCGGTCCCGCCCGGTCGGTCACCCCCACGCTCAGACGACCACGTCGGAGGTGACGAGCACGGCACCGGCATAGGCCAGCTCGCCCAGGGCCGCGTCACTCGTGTCCGGGGCGACGCCGGCGACGAGGTCGGTCAGTACCCGCACATGCTGGCCGTGGCCCCGCGCATCCAGGCCGGACGCGCGCACACAGTGGTCGGTGGCGAGGCCGACGATGTCGATGTCGGTCACCCCGTTCGCGATGAGCAGCTCGCCCGTCTTCTCGCCGCCCACCGAGATGCCGTCGAAAATGGAGTAGCCCGCTTGGCCCTGCCCCTTGCGAATGTGGATGGTCGTGTCCGGCAACAGCAGCGAGGGGTGGTACTCGGCGCCGGGGGTGCCCGCCACGCAGTGCACGGGCCAGGAGTCCGTGGAGCCTGGCTCGCCGGCCCGGGCGAAGTGTCCGCCGTTGTCGCTGTCGGGGTCGTGCCAGTCGCGGGAGGCGAAGATCACGTCATAGGCATCCGGATGTTCCGCCAGCAGCGCGCTGACGCCCGCGGCCACCGCAGACCCACCCTCGACGGCGAGGGCCCCGCCCTCGGTGAAATCGTTCTGAACGTCGATGATGAACAGGGCCCTGGTCACGGATTGCTCCTTCTGTCGCCGGTTGAAGTCAGGAGTTCGACAGGTTGTCGCCGCAGCGGAAGAACCCGGCGGTGATGGTGTCGAGCGCCTGCTTCGCATTATCGCTCACATCCCCGAGCGCGTAAACGGCGAAGGTGAGCGGCGTGCCGTCGGCCGCCCGGATAATGCCGGAGAGCGTGTAGCCGGTGTCGATCCAGCCTGTCTTGGCGAAGACGGCGCCGTCGGCGACGGCGTTGTCGCCCGTGAACCGGTCGCTGTAGGACAGCGATCCGGTGGGTCCACCGGCGATCGGTAGGCCGTCGAAGATGACGCCGAGGTCGCCGTCGCGCGCGTTGATCTTGACGAACAGCCGGGTGAGATACGACGGCGGTACGGCGTTGTCGTCGCTGAGGCCTGAGCCGTCCCGGATGATGATGCCGGTCGTGTCGATGCCATAGGCGTCGAGCGCCGCGACGACGGACTCCTGCAGGGCGCCGAAGGTGTTGCCGGCCCCGGACTCCACCGCGACGAGCCGGGCGAGCATCTCGGCGAGGGTGTTGTCCGACACGATCAGCGACTGCCCGATCAGCACGGACACGGGCTGGGACCGAGCGGCGGCGAGCTGTTCGGCCCCGGCCGGCGCGGTGCCGACGCTGACGCTCACGCCGCCGCCGAGCGCGGCGGCGAAGGCCGCGCCGGCGCGCCCGACGGGGTCGGCGCTGCGGGAAGAGCTCTGACGCGAGGGGTCGTCGCGGTCACCGTCGACCTGCAGGGCGGTCACGTCGGGCATGGAACCGGCGTTGCGTTCCAGTTCATCCCAGCTCGGTTCCCAGCCGGGCCCGCCGAAGAACGAGGCGTCCAGCACGAGGGAGGTGATCGGCGGGTTCGCCGGGTTCGCCCGCCAAGCGGCGAGGGTCTGGCGGGCGAGCTCATCGACGTGGGCTGCGCCGGGGTAGACGGATTCCGTGCCGGTGGGCAGGCGCGTGAGGGTGAGGTCTCCCCCGCCGACCAGCACGACAGACCCCGGTGTGCTGCCGGTGACGACGGTGGTCGTGGCCCGGTAGTCCGGTCCGAGCACCTCAAGGGCGGCGGCGCTGGTCAGCACCTTGAGCACGCTCGCCGTGCGTGAGGAGGTATCGCCGCCGCGGTCGAAGAGCACCTCGCCGGTGCTGGCGTTGACCACCTGGGCCTGGAAATCAGCCAGCCGGGGGTCGGCGGCCAGCGCTGAGACCGAACACGTACGCAGGTTTCTGGCATCGGAGGCGGTGGCCGGCACGGGGCGCTCCGAAACGGGTTCCGCGGCCGGCACAATCACGCTCGCACCGGTGTTCGCGGCGGCGATGGAGGCGGTGGCCGCGGCATCCGGAGCCCGGGTCGACGCCCCGATCAGGACGGCACCCGCGCCCAGCAGCACCGCCACGGCGACGAGGACGGCCGCGAGGCATTTGCGAGGCTTCGATTCTTCCACCCGTGAACCCTACCCGCCGGGCTTGTGAGTCACCCTGTGCCTCGTGCCCACGGCGTTACTGCGGCGTTGCTGCGGCGTTGCGACGGCGCCCGCGTGGCTAGCGCGTGGCCGCCGGCGCGTGCCGGGCGGCGAGCCAGGCATCCAGTGCCGCGGCCGGAAGCGGGCGGGACATGTGGAAGCCCTGGGCCTCGTCGCAGCCGTACCGGGTCAGCTCGGCGTAGGCGACGGCGTCCTCGACGCCCTCCGCCACCATGCGCACGCCGAGGCTGTGCGCGAGCGCGATGATCGAGGCCACCAGGGCCGCGGCCCTGGCGTCGTCGGCCATCGGGAACACGAAGGACTTGTCGAGTTTGAGCTCGTCGATCGGCAGGTCCCGGAGGTAGGCGAGGGAGCTGTAGCCGGTGCCGAAATCATCCACGGCGATGCGGATGCCGCTCTCCCGCAGGCGGATCAGGATGTCCCTGGCCCTGGCCCGGTCTTCCATCAGGAACTCTTCGGTGATCTCCAGCATCAGGTCGGCGGCCGACAACCCCCGCACCTGGATCATGGCGGCGATGCGTGCGGGCAGATCGGACTCGATCAGGGTGCTGGGAGACATGTTGACCGCAACGGTCAGCGGTGTTCCCTGCGCACGCCAGACCGCGGCCTGGTCGAGCGCCTTTCCCAGCACGATCCGGGTCAGGTCGCGCATGAGCCCGACGTCTTCGGCCAGGGTCAGGAACGCGTCGGGAGGCAGCAGACCCCGGCTCGGGTGCTGCCAGCGCACCAGCGCCTCCACACCGTGCACGTGCCCGGTGGCCAGCTCGATCTTGGGCTGGTAGTGCAGCACGAGTTCGTCGGTGGCGAGGGCGCCGCGCAGGTCTTCCATCATCCGCAGCCTGGAGTCGCCGTGATCGTCGTCGGAGCAGACGAAGACGTGGTGCCCGCTGCGGGAGGTCTTGGCCTTGTACATGGCCATGTCGGCCTTGCGCAGCAGCACCTTGAGGGTGTCGCCCTGGTCGGGGAATAGGGCGATGCCGATGCTGACGTTGGACTCGATCGCGATGCCCTCCAGCGTGAACGGCCGGGCCAGGACCGCCCGCAGCCGCACGGCCGCCGCCACGGCCTCGTCATGGCCGGCGTCCTGGATCAGAAGCGCGAACTCGTCGCCGCCGAGCCGGGCGAGAAGATCGCCCGGTCGTCGCTGATCGAACAGGCGCGATCCGGCCTGCACCAGCAGCAGATCGCCGACGTCGTGGCCGAGACTGTCGTTCACTTCCTTGAACCGGTCGATATCCAGGAGCAGCAGGGCGCACCGGTGGCCGTCCCCGGACATGAGGTGAGCGGATGCCTCGGCGTAGAGGGCGCGCCGGTTCGGCAGCCCGGTCAGGTCGTCGGTGCTCGCCTGGCGGTGAAGGTCGGCCATCCGCCCGATCTGCCGGGAGGCGAGCTGGGTGCGCACGGTCCCGAGCACCAGGGTCACGCCTGCGAGGAGCACGGCGCCTGTGGAGATCTTCACCTGCGTGCCGAGGACGAGCACCGCCATTCCGGCGATCGTGGCTGCCCCGGGCACCGCGAGGGTCCACACGCCGCTCAGGGGGCGCCGGGCGGTGACACCGGGCCGAGCCAAGTCCCACGCCCAGACCGCAATGAGGGTGAGGCCGAGCGCCCAGCCCGCATCCAACGGCTCACCGAAGGTGTACGTTCCGGCGGAAACCTGGAAGGCGTAGACGGCGTCGGTTGCCGCGAAGATCAGGAGCCCGAGCACCAGCAGCGCCCACCGTCGGCCCACGTCGAGTCCGCGGGCGGCGGCAATCCCCGTGATGACCGACACGAGCAACAGATCGAGCAGAGGGTAGCTGGCGGACACCAGGGCGGCCGGGGAGGGCGGCCAGACACCCGCGGATGCAATCACCGGGCTGAGCAACACGGCCAGCACGGATGCCGCGCCAAGCGACCCGATGGCTCCGTCCACCAGGACCGACCGGGGTATTTCACCACGCTGACGGTGGACCAGGACAGCCAGTCCGGCCAGGATCAGCGGATAGAAAAGCGTGTAACCGATGTCGGCCGGAGACGGAAACGAAAGCGTCGCCGCGCCCGCGAGCAGGTAATAGGTGCTGCCGAGGGTAAAGGCCGTCATCGCGGCCGACACCAGAATCAGCTGCGTGCGGCCGCGCTCCGCGCAGAGCGCGGCTGCCCAGCAGAGCAGGGCCGGGAGCCCCGCAGTGATTAGCGACAAGGAGCCGGTGAAAACCGGGCCGAAGGCGGCGAACAGGCCGATCGCGTAACCGATCAGCAGCACCCACATCAGCCACAGGATCCAGCGGCCGAGCCGCGCATGGCGAAGGGAGCGGTCATCGATTCGATCCGCGTGCGCGTTGGCGTGCATCGGATCCCCCGCTCCCGTTGCGTACACGCTAGCCGAGCCGTCATGGGCCGACGGACCAACGCCACCGAGTACGACCACCCCAAAACGGGGGGTGGCGTCATCCGACGGGCGGAACGAACTCGAGCGGCTCGACGACGGAGCACGCGACCAGCGCGCCGAGGAGCCGCAACGGCCACGTGTGGGGGCGGTGAGGCCGGTTCGTGACACCACCACGGGATCCACGCAGCGCCATTCTGCCCCCCTCCCGCTCTACTGGTCAGATTATCGACCGGAGCACAGCGCACGGACTCCCGCTTACTCCCCGGGGTACCGCAGGCCGATTTGCGCGCGCACCAGGTCGAGCGTCTCCATGATCGCCACCACTTCCTCGACCGGCAGGATGTCGCTCGAGATCTTGCCGGCCCGGATCAGTTGCTCCGCTTCGGCCGCCTGGTAGTGCATGCCGCGCCCGTTGATCTCGGCGGTGAAGGTCTCGATGACCTCGTTGGCGCTGTTGAGCACCCGGAAGTCCGTGGGCGAGTACCAGACCCGGTCGATGTCGATGCGGCCCAGCGTGCCGAGGATGGTGGCCGTGTTCGGGCCGGTGGTGTTGCTGGCCGACAGGGTCTGGGCGATCTGCCCGCCCGCGTAGCGGAAGGTCGTGGCGATCTGCGCGTCGGCGCCGGTGGCCTTGAAGGTGGCGGTCGCGAGGATCGTCTCGGGGCGTCCGAACAGTTCGGACGCGAAGGTGAGCGGGTAGATGCCGAGGTCGAGGAGCGCCCCGCCGCCCAGGTGCATGGCGTTCAGCCGGTGCGCCGGGTCATCCGGCAGGTCCTGGGTGTGATCGGCGATCAGGGTGCGCACGTCGCCGAGGGTGCCCTCGGCGAGGATCTCGCGGATGCGCACCATGTGCGGCAGGAACCGGGTCCACATTCCCTCGAGCACCAGCAGCCCCAGGGTCGCGGCGAGGTCGACGACCTCGCGGGCCTCGGCGCCGTTCAGGGTGATCGGCTTCTCGATCAGAACATGCTTGCCGGCATTCAGGGCGAGCTTGGCGTTCTCTGCGTGAAACGGATGCGGGGTCGAAATGTAGATGATATCGACATCCGGGTCCGCGGCCAGGGCCTCGTAGCTCGGATGAGCCGTGGGAATGCCGAACTCGGCCGCGAAGGCATCCGCCGACGCCTGCGAGCGGGAACCGACCGCCTGCACCTGAAAACCGTTCCGGACGAGGTCGTTCGTGAATGCGTGGGCGATCCCGCCCGTGGCCAGGATTCCCCAGCGAATAGTGTCTGTGCGGGTTGTGTCGGTCATGGGATCAGCCTAGCGATCGCGTGCGGCCGGCGGTCGAGCCCGTCACGACCCGGCGACCTGGCCCGGATGCCCGGCACCGGGCATCCGTGGGGACAGCACGGTAACTCCGGAGATTTTCGCAACACGCCGCTCGGCCGGGCCGTAGAACCGGCGTTTCCCGAAAATCTCCGCGTTTACGTGACGACGGATGCCCCGGTCGGCTCAGTCAGCCTCAGGTTGCGGGCTCAGTTAGTCAGTAGGGCGGTATCAGCTCGATGAGCCGCGCCGCGTGCGTGCGCGCCTGCACCAAGTGGCTTTCCGCGAGGTTGCGGTTGGCGACCACGCGGGTGAGGCGACTTCGGTCGATGAGGCGGCAGATTTCGTCCCGGCCACGAGCCCAACGCCCATTTGCGCGATTCGGGTGAGTTCGCGGTGCGCACTCGCGTGCGGGGTGTGCGCGGCGCGAGCGAAAGCCACGGCTGCCTGCGTTGAGATGGAGCCGCCTATCAGAATCGAACTGATGACCTTCTCATTACGAGTGAGACGCTCTACCGACTGAGCTAAGGCGGCGTCACGATTATTCCTCTCGGAAAACCTCGGACACAGCTACACAGTCTAGCTGGTCTTCAGGGTCATCTCGTACAGGTCCGCGAAGGATGCCGCGACGTGCGTGGCCAGGGGGCGGGCCGCGTCGGAGTCGGCCCAGCACCGCCAGGCGTGGCGGAGCGCAGCCACGGCCACCAGGGTGAACAGGAGGGCCCGCTGCTCAAGCTGCGCCGAGCCGGCGCCGAGCTCGGGGTGGTCGACGACGAAGCGCCGGGTGACGATCTCCTGCAGTCGACCCTCGAAGTTGCGCAGGGTGGCCATCCGCATCCCGAACAGGTAGGGATTCTCCTTCATGACCTGACGCCGCAGCTGGTGGATCTCCCGGTCACCCTCGGTGTTCCTGAGGCTGACCGAGAGCAGCGCGGCCAGCTGGGCCAGGATGTCCCCATCGCGGCCGCCGTGCACGAAGGCCTCGATCTGCTCTTCGGACGCGAGGTCGAGTTCGTCGCCGACCAGCGCGGCATCCTTCGAGGGGAAGTAGTTGAAGAAGGTGCGCGGCGACACGTCGGCGAGCCGGCTGATGTCCTCGACGGTCACCTTTTCGAGCCCCCGCTCGCAGGAGAGCGTCAACACGGCGCGCTGGATGGCGCGTCGCGTTGCGAGCCGCTTACGTTCGCGTAGGCCCGGTTCCTCGTGGTGCAGCGACATGCCTCAATTCTTACACAGCGCGCAAATCTGCAGCCAGGCGGATGCTCAGCACATCGGGTCTTCGGCCGGCACCGTGCCCTTCAGCAGGTAGTCGTCGACGGCCGAGTTCACACAGTCGTTCGATTTGTTGTAGGCGGTGTGCCCCTCGCCGGTGAAGGTGACGAGGTGGCCGCTGGCGAGCTGCTCCGACAGGTTCTCGGCCCACACATAGGGTGTGGCCGGGTCGTTGGTGGTGCCGATGACCAGGATCGGGTCGGCCCCCTCGGCGGCGATCTCGGACCGCTCCCCGTCAAACTGGTAGGGCCAGTTGGCGCAGCCGATGTCGCCGAACGCCATGTACTTGCCGATCGTCGGGGCGGCCTGTTCGATCTCGGCGGCCTGCGCGCGCATCGAGGCGGGATCGTCGTTGTAGCTGTAGTCCACGCAGTTGATGGCCAGAAAGGCCTCGGTCGCGTTGTCGCGGTAGGTGCCGTCGGCGGACCGGCCGTTGTAGCCGTCCGCGAACTGGAAGGCCATGTCGGCGTCGCCCTGCAGAACGCTCGCGAACATCTCGCTCAGGTTCGGCCACGCGGTGGCCTGGTAGAGCGGGTAGATGATGGCGGTGAGCAGCGTGTTCGCGCCGAGTCGACGGCCGTCGGTGGCCGTGATCGGGCTGACGTCGACCGAGGCGAGCAGGGCTCCGATGGTAGTCATGGCCTCGTCGACGGTGCCGTCGAAGGGGCACTCCTCGCCGGCCAGGCAGTCGGCCAGATAGGAGCGCAGCGCGTTCTCGAACCCGGTGGCCTGCACCCGGGTCACATCGGCGTTGCCGGTGGACGGGTCGAGGGCGCCGTCGAGGGCGAGGCGTCCGACCCGCTCGGGGTAGAGGTCCGCGTAGGTCGCACCGAGGAAGGTGCCGTAGGAGTAGCCGAGGAAGTTGAGCTTCTCGTCACCGAGCGCGGCGCGCAGCAGGTCGAGGTCGCGGGCTGCGCTGAGGCTGTCGACGTGTGCGAGCAGGGCGCCGGTATTCTCCTGGCAGGCGGCCCCGAAGTCGACGGCGGCCGTCGACAGCTCCTGGATCCAGGCGTCGCTCCCCCGCACCGCGGCGGGCAGGCCGTAGAGGTACTCGTCCATCTCAGCCGGTTCGTAACAGCTCACCGCCGAGGAACGGCCCACCCCTCGCGGGTCGAAACCGACGACGTCGAAACCGGCCTGCAGCTTCGCATCCGTGGCGTAGTCGAGGGAATCCTTCACGAAGTCGTAACCGGAGCCGCCGGGGCCTCCGGGATTGACCAGCAGGGAACCCACCCGGGTGCCCGTGGCCGGATGCCGCACCAGCGCCAGGTCGACCGTCTCGCCGCTGCCCGGGTCGGCCCAGTCGAGCGGCGCCGAAGCCGTGGTGCACTGCAGGCCGGAGTCGCAGTCCGCCCACTTCAGCACCTGGTCATAGAACGGTTCGAGGTCGGTGTCGACCTTCTCCCCGGTCGGGACCGAGGAGGTCGGCGCCTGCTCCGGCAGGAACAGCGGCACGCAGCCGCTGAGGCCCATGGCGAGCACCAGTGCCAGGGCGGTGGCCCTGGCACGCGCCGACAGGGTGCGCACGCGAGTTCGTCTGGTCAACGGATTCCCCTTTTCTGGGACGTGTTCTCGGTCACCGGCGGATTGCCGATACGAGCATGGCCTCGAGGGCCAGCGCCGGCGCCACGTTCGATTCGATCCGCTGCCGGGCTTGGGCGATCGCGTCCAGGGTGAACAGCGTGGCGGCGGGCGCACAGACGGCTCCCGCCGCCCGCACCTCCGTGAGGAGTTCCCGGTTGATGACGCTGGTCTCCCGGCCGAGCTGCACCATGATCACGTCGCGGTACAGCGAGGTGAGGTCGACCAGGATGCGGTCGATCCCGTCGCGGAGGCTGCGGGTGGCCCTCCGCTTCTGGTCATCTTCGAGGGCCTTGATCTGGCTGCGCAGGCCGGGCGGGACCGACTGTCCCGGCTCGACGCCCAGGGAGCGCAACACGCCCTCACGCTCGGCGGCGTCGCGCTCGAGCGTGATCGCCTTCGCGTCGTCACCGGCGATGGCGAGCAGCCGGGCCGCCGCATTCACCGCCGCCGACACGCCGCGGATGCCGAGGGCCGCCCGCAGGGTCTCCTCGCGTCGCGCTCGCGCCTCGGGGTTCGTCGCCAGGCGGCGGGCCATGCCGATGTGGCTCTGCGCCTCCCGAGCGGCCCGTTCGGCGGTGGCCCGGTCGACACCGTCCCGGGCCACGAGCAGCTCGGCGACGTCGTCGATGCTCGGCACCCGCAACCGCACCGATCGCACGCGGGACCGGATCGTGGGCAGCAGGTCAGCCTCGCTGGGAGCGCAGAGGATCCACACGGTGCGCTCCGGCGGCTCTTCCAAAGCCTTGAGCAGAACGTTGGAGGTACGCTCGACCATGCGATCGGCGTCTTCGACCACGACCACCCGGTAGCGGCCCACCGACGGTGAGTACTGCGAGCGCTTCACGGCCTCTTTGACCGAGTCCATCTTGATGATGACGCCCTCGGTGGAGAGCACGGTCAGGTCGGGATGCGTCCGGGCGTCGACCAGGCGGCGGGCGCTCTCGTCGCCGGCCTCGGTGCCGGGGCTGAGCAGCGCGGTCGCGAAGGCGAACGCGAGGTTGGAGCGGCCCGAACCGGGCGGCCCGGTGATCAGCCAGGCGTGCGTCATGGCCGACCCGGCGCGCGCCTCGGCGTCTCCGCCACTCGGACGTTCGGCCGCCGCGCGGAAGATCGCGATCGCTCTCGCCTGACCCGTCAGGCCATCCCACACAGTCATCGGACCAGAGTACCTTTCGTCGGTGACAGAGGGCTTAGAGCTCGTCCAGCCGGCGCCGTCCGCTGGTTGCGCCCCCGGCAGAGCCCGTCCAGTCGGCGCATTCCGTCCAGCCGGCGCAGCACCGCGCCTGGTGCCGAACCAATTCGCCGGAGATTTTGCCGAAAACGGCCGGTTTGGGGCCGAAAACGGGGTCCAGGGCCAAAATCTCCGTCGAATTCGCACGGCGCACGGCGCACGGCGAGCCCGCGCGTGAAACGGATGCCGCCGCAGCGGCGGGCCGCCGGGCCGCGGCGGCCTCGGACATCCGTTCACACCATCCCTAGAGCAGCGCGGCGACCCGGTCGCGGATGACGGCGGCGATCTCGGCCACCGGACGCCCGGCGTCCACGACCAGAAACCGCTCCGGCTCGGCGTCGGCCAGGGTGAGGAACGCGGCGCGCACCCGGCGGTGAAAGTCGCTCTTCTCCGCCTCGAGCCGGTCGAAGGGCTTGTTCTCAGCGTCGAGGCGGCCGCGCGCCACGGTCTCGTCGAGGTCGAGCAGCACGGTCAGCGCGGGCAACAGTCCCTCCGCCGCCCAGAGCGACAGATCACGCACCGGGGTGGCGTCGAGCACCCGTCCGGCACCCTGGTAGGCGACGGATGAGTCCAGGTAGCGGTCCTGGATCACCACTTCGCCTCGGGCGAGCGCCGGCCGCACCGCGGTCGCGATGTGCTGGGCCCGGTCGGCGGCGTAGAGGAGCGCCTCGGCCCGCGGTGCGATCTCACCGCGGTGGTGCAGCACGATCTCACGGATGGCGCCGCCGACATCCGTTCCGCCGGGCTCGCGGGTGCGCAGCACGGTGCGCCCGCTCTGCCGGAGCCAGTCGGTGAGAAGCTCCGACTGGGTCGTCTTGCCGCACCCGTCACCACCCTCGAGGGTGATGAACAGCCCGGCAGCGGCGGGACCGGTCACGGCTTCCGGAGCTTCTCGGGTCACGACAGCGACGACGCCTGGGTCGCGGCCTTCGCGGCCGCGGTGGCCGCCCGGGTCGCCGCAGCCTTGGCCGCCGTCGCGGCCTTCTGAGCCGGGGTGCGCAGAGCGCGCACCGTCGTGGTGGCACCCGACGGAGTCGGCTTTTTGACGGCCGACTTCCGAGCCGGGGCCTTCCTGACCGCCGCCTTCTTCGCCGGGGCCTTCTTGACCGCCGTCTTCTTGGCCGGGGCCTTCTTCGCCGGCGCCTTCTTGACGGCCGGGCCCTTGGCGCGCTTGTCGGCGAGCAGCTGCACGGCGCGGTCGAAGTCGACCTCCTCCACCGTCTCGGCTTTCGGGATGGTGGCGTTGGTGATGCCGTCGGTGACGTAGGCGCCGAACCGGCCGTCCTTGATCTTGACCGCCTTGCCGCTCTCGGGGTCGGGAGCCTCGAACTCCTTGAGCGCGCTCGACGCCCGCCGGGCGCCGTACTTGGGCTGGGCGTACAGGTCGACCGCACCGGCCAGATCGATCTCGAAGATCTGGTCCTCGCTGGTCAGTGACCGGGTGTCCACGCCCTTCTTGAGATACGGGCCGAACTTGCCGTTCTGGGCCGTGATCTCCGCGCCCGTCTCCGGGTCGAGGCCGACCACGCGCGGCAGGGCGAGCAAATGCAGGGCCGTGTCGAGGTCGATCGTGGCGAGGTCCATGGTCTTGAACAACGAGGCCGTGCGCGGTTTCACCGCGGCGACCTTCTTCGCCGGGGGCTTGCGCTTGGGCTTCGCGGCCGCGGCCGTCGTTTTGGTCGTGGAGGCAGCCTCGGCGGCGGCCGAATCGGCAAGCAGGGTCACCTCGCCGGTGACCGGGTCGATGGTCTCGCCGGGTTCGACGACCTCGACCTCGGGCTCCAGCTCGGTGACGTAGGGGCCGAACCGGCCGTCCTTCGCCACGATCCGCTTGCCGTTCTCCGGGTTCTCGCCGATCACGCGGTCGGTGATGACCGGCGCGTCGATGAGTTCGCGGGCCTTCGCCGGGGTCAGCTCGTCGGGGGCCAGGTCCGGCGGGATGTTCACCCGGCGCGGCGGGGCATCCGGTGCCGCGCCCGGGTCGATGACCTCGAGGTAGGGACCGTACTTGCCGATTCGCAGGGTGATGTCGTCGCCGATGGGCATCGAGTTGATCGAGCGCGCATCGATCTCGCCGAGGTTGTCGATGACCTGGCGCAGGCCGCGGTGCTTGTCGGAACCGAAGTAGAAGCTGGTCAGCCAGTCCACCCGGTCGGCTTTGCCGTCGGCGATCCGGTCGAGGTCGTCTTCCATCTCGGCGGTGAAGTCGTATTCGACCAGGTCGGAGAAGTACTCCTCGAGCAGGCGAACGACGGAGAAGGCGATCCAGTTGGGCACCAGCGACTGGCCGCGGGGGGTGACGTAGCCGCGCTCGGTGATCGTGGAGATGATCGACGCGTACGTCGAAGGGCGGCCGATGCCGAGCTCCTCGAGCTTCTTCACCAGGCTCGCCTCGGTGTAGCGGGCGGCCGGGGTGGTCTCGTGGCCCTTGGCTTCCACGTCGAGCAGGGTCAGCTTCTGGCCCTCTTCGAGCGGCGGCAGCTTGGACTCGGTGGCGTCGGTGGGTGCGTTGCGCTCCTCGTCACGGGATTCCTCATAGGCCAGCATGAAGCCGCGGAACGTGATCACGGTGCCGCTGGCGGCGAATTCCGCGAGCACCCCGGATGTCGCGGGGTGCGTGGACGTGCCGGTCGGCCCGGCCGCGATGGTCACCGACGCGGTCGAGCCGGTCGCATCCGCCATCTGCGAGGCGACGGTGCGTTTCCAGATCAGGTCATAGAGCTTGAAGTCGTTGCCGCGCAGAGTGGATGCGAGCGCCGAAGGGGTGCGGAACGTGTCACCGGACGGACGGATCGCCTCGTGCGCCTCCTGAGCGTTCTTGCTCTTGCCCTTGTACAGGCGGGGCTTGTCGGGCACCGTTTCGGGGCCGTAGAGCGCCGCCGCCTGGGTGCGCGCGGCCGTGATCGCCTGCTGCGACAGCGACGGCGAGTCGGTTCGCATATAGGTGATGTACCCGTTTTCGTAGAGCGACTGGGCCACGCTCATGGTCTGGCGGGCGGTGAAGCGCAGCTTGCGGGCCGCCTCCTGCTGCAGGGTCGAGGTGGTGAAGGGCGCGGCCGGGCTACGACGGTAGGGCTTGGCGGTCACCTTCGTCACGGTCAGGGCGACCGATGGTTCCTTGAGGGCAGTGGCCAGGGCGAGGGCGGATGCCTCGTCGAGCGTGACCGCCGTCACCTTGGGTTTCAGCCGGCCGAGGTCGTCGAAGTCGCCGCCGGAGGCGATGCGCTCTCCGCCCAGGCGCACGAGCTTCGACTGGAACGCGGAATCCGCCCGGGACGCGCCGGTAGCGAGCTGGGCGATGAGGTCCCAGTAGCCGGCCGACACGAACGCGAGGCGCTCGCGTTCGCGTTCGACGACGAGGCGGGTGGCCGCGGACTGCACGCGGCCGGCGGACAGGCCCGGGCCGACCTTGCGCCAAAGCACGGGGGAAATCTCGTAGCCGTAGATACGGTCGAGGATGCGCCGGGTCTCCTGCGCGTCGACGAGGGCGGTGTCGAGGTCGCGGGTGTTGTCCTTCGCCTGAAGGATGGCTTCCTTGGTGATTTCGTGGAAGACCATGCGCTTGACCGGCACCTTGGGCTGCAGGACCTGCAGCAGGTGCCAGGCGATGGCCTCGCCTTCGCGGTCCTCATCAGTTGCGAGCAGGAGTTCATCGGCGTTCTTCATGGCCCGTTTGAGTTCGGCCACGGTCTTCTTCTTCGCGTCGGACACGACGTAGTACGGCTCGAAACCGTTTTCCACGTCGACCGAGAACTTGCCGAGCGGACCCTTTTTCAGTTCGGGTGGCAGGTTCTTGGGCTCGATCAAGTCGCGAATATGGCCGACCGAGGACAAGACCTCGTAGCCGTCGCCCAGATACGCGGCGATCGATTTCATCTTCGTCGGCGATTCGACAATGACCAGCTTCTTAGTGCCTGGCACCAGACTCCTCTTTATAGGTACGGGTCCAAGTGGGCCATGGCACACCATACACACTTCAATATGGTGCCTGCCTAATCGACCACGCCGCGCGAGACCATTGGGGGTTGCCAGGCCTGCGCTGGCGGAGACAATTGGAGCATGGCGAATTCAGCGACGGGCACGTACACTGCGAAGCTCACGGACGGCCCCCTCCAAGGCAAGACAGTCACCACCCAGTTCCTGGAATCCGGCGATCCGCGGCCGCGACTCGAGATTCCTGCCGACGGCAACAAGCGCTACCTCTATCTACGCGGCTCCGGCCTCGAATTCGACTCCAGCAAATTCCCGGATCGACCCACCGCCGTGGACTACCGCTACATCGAGGCCCTCTTCGACTGAGCCGCCCGTGGCTTTCGCGCCCGCTGAGACGTGGTCAGCCGGCGGGGCCGCCGGGCGAATCGGGCGGCCCGGCCCGTGCCTGCGCGCCCAGCTCGAACCCGAGGTAGCCGCGCACCGCGGTCACCGATGCGATCAGCCCCTCCACCGTGCAGACGGTGACGGATGCCCCATTCAGCCTCGCGGCTTCGGCCGCCGCCGCGCAGGGAACGCCGGCCACGGCGCCCGAGGCGGTGTCGGCGGCGGCAAGCGCCGCGGCATCCGCTGCCCCCTGCACCGCCTGGCCGACCACCAGCGCGGCGAACAGCGGCAGCAGCACCGCCGTCAGGAGCATGACCGCGCCCAGCACCCCGACAGCAAGCACCGTGCCCGAGCCGCGCTCGGGTGCTGACCAGTGCCGCCGCCGCAGAGCCCGGCGAGTCACGGTCCGCCGCCGCACAGCCCGGGAAGTCAGGGTCCGGGACCTCCCCCGGCGGGGCCTCACCGGCCACCGCCGAGCGCGCAGGACCCGGCCCGGAGCGTGAGGCCGAAGGCCGCGAAAGCGCCGAACGAGCTCGGTGCGCGCAGGTTTACGCAGACGAACTCACCCCGGCGCTCCGGGGTCATCGAGGCCCCCTGCACCGCCCGCTGCACCAGCCCAGAGGCCCGGTCGACGCTGTCGCCGCGGGAGAGGGACCGGGCGGCGTCGGCCGCGGCATCCGTGAGGCGCACCTGCTGGCCGATCATCTGTAGGGCGCCCAGGCAGCAGGCGAGCACGAGCAGTACAGCCGGAACGACCGTCGCGAACTCGGCGGTGACGCTGCCGCGGTCGCGGGGGCGGTCCCTGGGGCCGGGGCGGCGCCGGGCGCGGCTTCGGGCGCGGCTTCGGGCGCTCGGGGCGTCGTCGGAGTGCCCGTCGGAGTGCCCTTCCGGCCGGCGGCTACCCCACGGAAAGCGCATTGCGCACCAGATCGGTCAGGATGCCGCGCACCTCGTCGCCGCGCAGGATGACGATCAGCAGGCCGGCGAATCCGACCGCCGCCATCGTGGCGACGGCGTATTCGGCGGTGGCTGCACCCGTCTCGGCGCGCAGGCCGCGCGGCAGCCGGAACCGGTCGGGACGCGGGAGCCGAGGTGCCGGTGCCGCCTTGCGCAGAGAATCGTGGCCAAGGCCGGGGCCGGTGGTCGCTGCGTCGATCGTGCCGGTGGCGCGCTCGGCGATCAGGTTCCTGGTCAGGTTGGTGACCTCGTCGGTGGCCGGTTCAACGGTCGGTTGCAGGGCCTGACCTTTGGTCGGTTTGGCGGCCTGATCGGTGGTCGGTGTCAGGGCAGAATCGGTGGTCGGTTCGATGGTGGGCATTCGTTCGTCTCCTTCTCGCGTCGGGCGACGCGGTGTGTGGGCGGCACGAGTGGTCTCAGACTGGCGCGGGCGAGGGCGGAACACCGACAGCCGCTCGCTTCGGTGCAGAACTTCAGAAAACGAGCACTGTGGACGAGAGGACGGTCATCAACAGCGGCAGAACTCCGATCAGCATGAATGCGGGCAGCACGCACACCCCGAGCGGGATCATGAGCGTGACCGCGAGGGTGGCGGCCCGGTGCTGGCCGTCGCTGCGGGCCTGCCGACGCAGCTGGTCGGCCTCGCTTCGCAACAGCTCCGCGGCGGGAACGCCGGCGCGCACCGACAGAGCGAGCACCCGGTCGATGCTGGCCGCCGAGTCCGCGCGGTGCAGGGCGAACCGCTCTGCCGCCGCGTCGACCAGGGTTCGTGCGCGGTCGACGGAGCCGCCGCCGGTCATGGCGATGGCGGTGAGGTCCAGTTCGAGCCCGGGGGTCGGGTCCCGTGCCCGGGCGGAGTGCACGAGCCGCCGGTTCCAGCGGTCCGCCGCCAGCATGAGGGCGCCGCCGCCGGCGAGGCAGGCCCAGCCGGGTGCGGTGAGGAACAGCGTCTGCAGCGTGTTGAAGCCCAGAAGGCTGCCGAACAGCACACCGACGACCGGCAGGAACGCGACCATCCGTGCCGTGGCGCTCGGGCCGGCGAGCGCCACGGCGAGGTCGGCGTGCAACTGGCCGAGGTCCCGGAAGGATGACGCCAGTTGCCGCAGGCAGGAGGCCAGCGGCGCTCCGGCCTGGGTGGCCACCTGCCAGGCCGCGGCGAGGCCCAGCCAGGCGGCGCCGATCTGGCCGCCAAGTGCGCGGGCCTCGGCGGCCACGGCGTCGGCGATGTTGTCGCCGCGGCGCCCGGCGTCGGCCGCCGCCCGGATGATCTGTGCCCCCGAAGAGGGCGGTGTCGGCGACAGAGACTTTTCGCCGACGGGGTGCGAAGCGACGGGTTCGAGGTAGGCCCACGCGGATGCCGGAGAGACGCCGGCGGCGAGGAGAACCGCGATGCGTTGGGTCACCTGCGCCACCTCCTCGATGGCCGGGCTGGCCGGACCGTGCCGCCGTTTCACGCCGAGCCACGTGCCGAGTCTCATGCCGACTCTCACGCCGAGCCACGTGCCGAGTCTCATGCCGATTCTCCAGTCTCGGCGGGCGCGGCGGCCCGCCGCCCGTGTGTGCGGACCGGTCTGGGCGGGCCGGACTCCCCCGGGGTCCAGCGGTTCCCCGGGGCCGCGGCGATCACCAGCAGGCGATCCCGGGCGTCCAGCACGAACCGGCCGAGCGGAGCGAGCCGGCGGCGGCCCTCGCGGCGCTCGAGGTGCAGCACCAGCCCGATCGCGCTCACCGCCTGCCGCGCCACCGCTTCCGGACTCAGTCCGGCGAGAGCGCCGAGGGCCTCGAGTCGGGCCGGAACGTCGTGCAGGGAGTTCGCGTGCAGGGTGCCGGCGCCGCCGTCGTGGCCGGTGTTGAGCGCGGCCAGCAGCTCCCTGATCTCGGCACCGCGGCATTCGCCGAGCACCAGCCGGTCGGGGCGCATCCGTAACGCCTCGCGCAGGAGACTCTCCAGGCCGATCCGGCCGGCACCCTCGAGGTTCGGCTGCCGTGCCTCGAGCGCCACGACATGCGGGTGGTCGATGCGCAGTTCGGCGACGTCCTCGATGGCCACGATGCGTTCCCCAGGCGGTGCCTCGCCCAGCAGCGCCGCGAGCAGGGTGGTCTTGCCGCTGCCGGCGGCTCCCGTGATGAGCAGGTTCTCGCGCCGGTGCACGGCCGCGCGCAGCCGGTCGGCGACGGCGACGGATGCCTCCCCCACCCCGAACAGACCCCCGGCGGCGAGCGCGGCAAGGCTCAGCCGCTCGGCGCGAGGCAGCCGGATGGACAGCAGCGTGCCCGTGCTCGACGCCGGCGGCAGCACCGCATGCACCCGGATGCCGTCGGACAGCCGCACATCGACGCAGGGGCTGGCCTCGTCGATGTGGCGCCCGCCGAGGGCGATCAGGCGCACCGCCAGTTCCCGCACAGCCGGTTCCGGGCAGCTCCACTGCGGGGCGTGCAGCAGTCCGTGGCCGGCATCCACCCACAGCCCGGCGGCGCCGTTGACGAACAGATCGGTGACCTCGCCGTCGGCGGCGAACTCGGCGAGCGGGCCGAGCACGAACACGTCGAGGGGCCGGATCGCCGGGAGCACACCGGGGCTGAGCACACCGGGGCTGAGCGCACCGGGCGGCCGGGCATCCGTGCGGCGGTCGGGAGCGCCGACGGGAGGGCGGGCAGGCACGGACCTGCCATACGACGGGACGGCGACGAACGGCTCGGGCATGCCCCGACGTTAGATCGGCGGTGGGAGCGCATCCGGCCCCTGCGCCGGATCGAGGAGAACCCGGGCCGACCGCCGGCTGGGGAGGACCGGGACGCACCACCGCGAAAAACCACCGGTTAAAAAAGGGGGGCGGCACCTATTGGGGGGAACAGGTGCCGCCTCGGCAGTGCGCTGATTGGGGGGAACCAGACACACCGCAGGTCAAAACTTTCGTTCAGACGATAATCAATGTACAAGGGGAATTACGGATGCGCAAGTCCCCCGTGTCCTCATAAATGAGGACACGGAACCCGGGCGCCTGATGAGACCACAATTGGGGGTGGGAACTCACCGCAATTCCGCGCAACCTGGGCGACACATGTCGCCGTGTAGGGTTCAGGAGGGGGCTGGGTTAACGCGCCCGATACACGCAGCGCATCGCAAAGGAGCGACATACGTATGAGCGTCAAGATCGATAACCTTCTCCATGAATCCCGCAGATTCCCGCCGACACCGGAATTTGCCGCACAATCCATCGCGAAGCCGCAGATCTATCAGGACGCCGCGGACGACCGTTTGAAATTCTGGGCTGATCAGGCCCGCGAGCTTCTGCACTGGCACAAGCCGTTCACAAAAACACTGGACTGGACCAATCCACCGTTCGCCAAATGGTTCGAAGACGGCGAATTGAACGTGGCCTGGAACTGCCTCGACCGGCACGTGCTGGCCGGCAACGGCGACCGGGTCGCGCTGCACTTCGAGGGTGAGCCGGGAGACTCCCGCGACATCACATATGCCGAGCTCACTGCCGAAGTGAAGCGTGCTGCGAATGTGCTGACAAAACTCGGCGTGAATGCCGGGGATCGCGTCGCGATCTACCTGCCGATGATCCCGGAGGCCGTCATCTCGATGCTCGCCGTGGCCCGCATCGGCGCCGTGCACTCGGTCATCTTCGGCGGTTTCAGCGCCGAAAGCCTCCGTTCGCGCATCGATGACGCCAGCGCCGTGCTCGTGATCACCGCCGACGGCGGTTACCGCAAGGGCAAGGCGTCCGCTCTCAAGCCGGCCGTCGACGCGGCTCTGGAGGGCGGCGAGACCACCGTGCGCAACGTGCTGGTGGTCAAGCGCACCGACGGCTTCGTGGAGTGGTTCGACCGCGACCTGTGGTGGCACGATGAGCTCGCCTCGGTCGCGGGAGAGCATGAGGCGCTGGGCTTCCCGGCCGAGAACCCGCTGTTCATCCTCTACACGTCCGGCACCACCGGCAAGCCCAAGGGCATCCTGCACACCACCGGTGGCTACCTCACGCAGGTGGCGTTCACCCACAAGAACGTGTTCGACCTACACCCCGAGACGGATGTCTACTGGTGCACCGCCGACGTCGGCTGGATCACCGGCCACAGCTACGTGGTCTACGGCCCGCTCGCCAACGGCGCCACCCAGGTGCTCTTCGAGGGCACCCCGGACACCCCGCACCCCGGCCGGTGGTGGGAAATCGTTGAGAAGTACAAGGTGAGCATCCTGTACACGGCGCCCACGGCCATCCGTACCTTCATGAAGCTGGGTCGCCAGATCCCGCAGGGCTTCGACCTGACCAGCCTGCGCCTGCTCGGTTCGGTGGGCGAGCCCATCAACCCGGAGGCGTGGATGTGGTATCGCGAGGTCATCGGCGGCAATGTCGCGCCGGTGGTCGACACCTGGTGGCAGACCGAGACCGGCGCGATCATGATTTCCGCCCTGCCCGGCGTGACGACGACCAAGCCCGGATCGGCGCAGAGCCCGATCCCCGGCGTCGTGATCGACGTGCTCGACGACGAGGGAAACCACGTGGGCCGCGACAACGGTGGCCTGCTTGTGGTGACCGAACCGTGGCCGTCGATGCTGCGCGGCATCTGGGGTGACCCGGAGCGCTTCAAGGAGACGTACTGGGAGAAGTTCGGTTCGGAGAACCCGCGCTACTTCGCCGGTGATGGCGCCCGCCTCGATCGTGACGGTGAGATCTGGCTGCTCGGCCGGGTCGACGACGTGATGAACGTGTCGGGGCACCGTCTGTCCACGGCCGAGATCGAGTCGTCGCTGGTGGCGCACCCGATGACCGCCGAGGCGGCCGTGGTCGGCGCGCACGACGACACGACCGGCCAGGCGGTGGTGGCGTTCGTCATCATCAAGTACAGCCACCTGGAGGAGTCCTCGCACGCGGACATCCAGGCCGTGCTGCGGGCGCACGTGTCCCAGCAGATCGGTGCCATCGCGAGGCCCCGCCAGATCTTCATCGTGAGCGAGCTGCCGAAGACGCGCTCGGGCAAGATCATCCGGCGTCTGCTGCAGGATGTCGCGGAGGGCCGCGAGGTCGGCGACACCACCACCCTCGCTGACACCTCGGTGATGACGGCGATCATGTCCACCCTGAAGTAACCAGCGTCTAACCAATTCGTTCGGGCACGCACCCGAGTAGACACACGAAAGCGGGCAGGCCCAGTGAGCCTGCCCGCTTTCTGGGGCTCAGGCGAAGGAGACGATGAGCTCCAGCTCGACCGGGGAATCCAGCGGCAGCACAGCGACGCCGACGGCCGAGCGGGCATGCACGCCCCGGTCGCCGAAGATCTCGCCGAGCACCTGGGAGGCACCGTTGACGACACCGGGCTGGCCGGTGAACGACGGGTCGGATGCGACGAAGCCGGTGACCTTGACGACCTGCGTCACTCGGTCCAGCGATCCGATCGCGGCCTGGATGGCGGCAAGCCCGTTGAGCGCGCACTGCCGGGCGTAGTCCTGGGCGTCGGCGGCCGGCACGAGTCCGTGGCCGTCGCCGACCTTGCCGGTGGCCGGCAGCGCCCCCGAGATCATCGGCAGCTGACCGCTGGTGAACACCAGCGAGCCGGAGACCACGGCCGGCACGTAGGTGGCCACGGGCGGCACGACGCTCGGCAGCTCGATGCCGAGCTCGGCCAGCCGAGCAGCGATCTGCGCCACGCCTCAGGCTCCTTCGGTGGCGACGGGGCGCTTGAGGTAGGCGACAAGCCCACCCTCGGGTCCGGGAACGACCTGCACGAGCTCCCAGCCCTCCGAGCCCCAGTTGTTCAAAATGGCAGCTGTGTTGTGAATCATCAGCGGCGTCGTAAGGTACTCCCAGGCAGGCATAAGGCTCCGATTCAGGCGGTTATTCAGATTTGTCACTTAGTCTCAATAGTATGTCTGCCAAAAATCGTACGGTTAGTGGAGCGCTCGGCGGGTTCCTCGGTTTCGTCGGGATGAGCGCCGTGGCCGGCGTCCTCGTCGCCGCCGCTGTCACCCCCGCTCTGGCCCTCTCCGGCATGACAGCCACGAACACGATCAACATGTTCGAGAGCCTCCCCGACTACCTCGCGATCGACCAGCTGGCGCAGAAGAGCAACATCTACGCGACCAACGCCGACGGCAGCCCCCTGCTTCTGGCCTCGTTCTACGATCAGAACCGGGTGGAAGTCGAGTGGGACGCGATCAGCCCGTTCGTGAAGGATGCCGTGATCGCGGGCGAGGACCCCCGCTTCTATGAGCATGGCGGCATCGACCTCGAGGGCACCGTCAAGGGCGTCGTGAGCACCGTGGCCACCGGCACCGCGCGCGGCGGCTCCTCGATCACCCAGCAGTACGTGAAAAACGTGCAGGTGCAGAAGTGCGAGGCTCTAGCCGACGAAAAGAAGCGCATGAGCTGCTACGACACGGCCACGGAGACCACCCCCGACCGCAAGCTCAAGGAGATGCGCCTCGCCATCGGCGTGGAGAAGCAGTACGCGAAAGACGACATCCTTCGCCAGTACCTGAACATCACCGGTTTCGGCGGCACGGTCTACGGCATCGAATCGGCCGCCAACTACTACTACAACACCACCGCCGCGGGCCTGTCACTGGCGCAGGCGGCGAGCCTGGTGGCGATCGTGAACAACCCGGTCAAGTTCCAGCTCGACAACCCGGACAGCGAAACCAACGGCGTCGCCAACGGGTATGCCGCCAACAAGGAACGCCGCGACTACATCCTGGGCGAGATGCTCAAGTACCAGAAGATCACCCAGGAAGACCACGACGCCGCCCTGGCCACCGTGATCGAGCCCACCATCACGGAACCCAGCACCGGGTGTGCGACAGCCGGCGGCAGCGCCTACTTCTGCGACCTGGTCGTCAACACCCTGCGGAACGACCCCTCCTTCGGTGAAGACGAAGTCACCCGCATGGCCAACTTCCGTCGTGGCGGCTACGAGATCTACACCACGCTCGACCTCGACCTGCAGAACGCCGCCGAGACCACCATGAAGAAGCACGTGCCGAAGCAGTACGGGGACTGGGACGTGGGCGGTGTGATCACCAGCGTCGAGGTGGGCACCGGCCGAGTGTTGGCCATGACCCAGAACAAGGATTACAGCCAGGACCCGGCCGTGACCGAGAACAATAATGACTACACGGGCATCAACTACAACACCAACTCCAACGAGGGCGGCTCGCTCGGGTTCCAGCCCGGCTCGACCTACAAGGTCTTCACCCTCGCCGAGTGGCTGACCCAGGGGCACACGCTCAACGAGCGCGTCGACTCCCGCCGCAAGAGCGACTGGGGCGTGTTCAAGAACAGCTGTGAAGGCAACCAGAGCTATGTCTTCAACCCCAAGAACGACGCGAACGAGCCCGGCACCAACTACAGCGCGCTGCAGTCGACGATCGACTCCATCAACACCGGCTTCATCGGCATGGCGAAGAAGCTGGACCAGTGCGGCATCGCCACGATGGCCAACGCCTTCGGAGTGGGCCGCGCCGACCTGAAGCCTCTTGAACAAGGTCCCTCGGCCGTGCTCGGCACGAACGAGGTCGCGCCGCTCAGCATGGCCATCGCCTTCGCCGGCATCGCCAACAACGGCGTCAGCTGCAGCCCGATCGTGATCGACCGGATCGTCGGCGGCGACGGCGTCGACATGACCCCGCCGCAGACCAAGTGCACCCAGGCGGTCACCCCTGAGGTCGACGCCGGCATGACGTATGCCATGCAAAAGGTGATGACCGAAGGCTCGGGACGCGCGTCGAATTCCGCGACCTCCCCGAAGGTGCCGATGATCGGCAAGACCGGAACCACCGACGGCAACAAGGACACCTGGATGAGCGGCGCGAGCACCAAGGTCGCCACGGTGATCGGCGTCGTCAGCGTCACCGGCGACATCAACCAGCGTCTCGTGGACGACTGGGAGGGCGGCACGGCTGCCACCGCCCGTCACCGCATGTGGCCGGAGGTGATGAGCGTCGCGAACGCGAAGTACGGCGGAGACGCCTTCGCCGAGGCATCCAACAAGGTGCTGCAGGCCGTTCAGATTCCGGTCCCCGACCTGCGCGGCAAGTCGATGAGCGAAGCCGCCTCCACCCTGACCTCGGCCGGCTTCGACGTGGTCGACGGCGGTGTGACCGACTCCGAGATGCCCGCCGGCACCGTGGCCCGCACCGACCCGGCCGGCGGCAGCAGCGCCAGCCGCGGCTCGACAGTGACCGTCTACTCCAGCAACGGTGTGCTCAAGATCGTGCCCGATGTCGTGGGCAAGACCGAGGCCGAAGCTACCTCCACCCTGGCGGGCTTCAGCATCGCCAAGCAGGAGCAGGACGTCACCGATCCGAAGCAGGTCGGCACGGTGCTCTCCATGACACCGACCGCCGGCTCCGGCGCCGCGGCGGGCAGCGCCGTCACGATCGTGGTCGGCAAGCTTGCCGCCGGCGCGAAGCCCGACGCGAAGCCCGACGCGAAACCCGACGCGAACGGCGGGGGCAACGGATGACGCGCGCCAACTCCGCAGGCACCTCCTTGGCCGTCAGCGCCGGGGTGGTAGCCGCGGCCGGAGTCGTCGCGTTCGCCTGGGGCTCTCTCGTGGAGCGCCGCATGTTCACCCTCCGCGAGGTTCTCGTTCCGGTGCTCGCGCCGGGATCCGCCCCGATCAAGGTGCTGCACCTCTCCGACCTGCACATGGCACCGTGGCAGCGGGATAAACAGGACTGGGTGCGCGGCTTGGCCGACCTCGAACCGGACCTGATCGTGAACACGGGCGACAACCTCGGTCACGCCGACGGCATTTCCGGGATCGAGTATGTCCTCGAACCGTTCCGCGGCATTCCGGGCATCTTCGTCAACGGGTCGAACGACTACTACGGGCCGCAGTTGAAGAACCCGATGCGGTATTTCCGTACCCCGTCGACGCTTCGCTCGGCGTTTCACGAGAAGCTCGACATCGCCCACCTGCACCGGGTGTTCGGCGACCTCGGCTGGATCGACCTCGACAACGCGGCAGCCGCGCTCGACATCAACGGCACCCACCTGGAGCTGTTCGGGGTGGACGACCCGCACATCGGGCTCGACCGCCTCGACCTGATCACCCGGGCGATCGACGACCTGCGCGCGAACGACCCGTTGTCGGAGGAGCACTGGCCCGACCCCGAGGAGGCGACCCCGCCGCGGTCGACGCTCACGGTGGGCGTCGTCCACGCGCCCTACCAGCGGGTGCTCAACTCGTTCGTCAACCATGGCGCCCAGCTGATCCTGGCCGGGCACACGCACGGCGGGCAGGTGTGCGTTCCCCGGTACGGCGCCCTCGTCACCAACTGCGACATCCCGCGCAAGCAGGTCAAGGGCCTCAGCCTCTGGGACTCCGGACTGCACACCTCGTACCTCAACGTGTCCGCAGGGCTCGGCACGTCGATCTACGCGCCGGTGCGGTTCGCCTGCGCGCCGGAGGCGACCCTGCTCACGCTGACGGCGGCGTAGCGGGGGTCTCGGCAGGCTCGGCGCCGGATGGTCGTGTTAGGGCATCCGGGGGGTTATACTAGTCAAGGCTTACGGGCCATCGGGGTATGGCGCAGCTTGGTAGCGCGCGTCGTTCGGGACGACGAGGTCGCAGGTTCAAATCCTGTTACCCCGACAGATATGCAAAACCCTCACTCTTCGGAGTGGGGGTTTTGTAGTTGGTAGTTGGTAGTTGGTGTTCGGTAGTTGGTGTTTGGTGCGGCCGGGCCGGCGCGGCCAGAAGCGCGAGAGGATCATGTCATGACCGATTCCAGCCCGGGTCTCCCCGCACCTGTCGCTATCCCACGGCACGCCTGGCAGGCCCTGATCGTGCTGCTGGCCGGCATGTTCATGGCGCTGCTCGACACCACGATCGTGAATGTGGCGCTTCCGACCATCCGTACCAGCCTGGATGCCTCGGAGGCCACCCTCTCCTGGATCATCTCCGGCTACGCGCTCGCCTTCGGGATCGCGCTGATCCCGGCCGGGCGGCTCGGCGACCGCATCGGCCACAAGTGGGTCTTCTTCACCGGTCTGCTGCTGTTCACCCTGGCCAGCCTCGCCTGCGGGCTCGCGCAGAACGATCTGCAGCTGATCATCGCCCGGGTCGTGCAGGGGCTTGCCGGCGGCATGTTCGTGCCGGCCGTGACCGCTGTGATCCAGCTTCTGTTCCCGCCCACCACCCGCGGCAAGGCGTTCGCGATCATGGGCACGGTGATCGGCGTATCCACGGCGCTCGGCCCGATCATCGGCGGCCTGATCATCGAGGCCTTCGGCGACGAGAACGGATGGCGCCTGGTCTTCTGGGTCAACCTGCCGATCGGCATCGTCGCCCTCGTCGCGGCGGCGATCCTGTTGCCGGCCGGCTCCGAACGTGCCCCGGGCACCCCGAGCGGCGGCATCGACTGGGTGGGCCTGCTGCTGATCTCCGGCGGGCTCGTGGCGCTGCTCGTCCCCCTGATCGAGGGCGAGGACCAGGGCTGGCCGCTCTGGACCTACCTGACCCTGGCGGCGGGGGCGCTGTTGATTGTGGCATTCGGCTTCTGGGAGGTGGCGTACACCCGGTGGGGCAAGAGCCCACTGGTGCCGCCGCGGCTGTTCCGGCATCCGGCGTTCACCGGCGGCATCGTGCTCGCCCTGGTCTACTTCGCCGCGTTCACCAGCATCTTCTTCACCATTTCGATCCTCTGGCAGGCCGGCCTCGGGCACACCGCCCTCGAGTCGGGGCTGGTATCGATCCCGTTCGCGATCGGAACCATCATCGGCGCCTCGCAGAGCAACCGGCTGGCGCAGCGGCTCGGCCGCACCGTGCTGATCATCGGCGTGTCCCTGGTCACCATCGGCCTGGTCTGGGTCTGGCTCGCCCTGCTCCTGATCGGCCCGGCGATCACCAACTGGGAGCTGCTGCCGCCGCTGCTGATCGCGGGTCTCGGCAGCGGATTCTTCATCGCGCCGAACGCCCAGTTCATCGTGGCGACCGTGGACCGCTCCGAGGCCGGTGCGGCCAGCGGCGTGGTCGGCGTGATGCAGCGGGTCGGCAGCGCCGTGGGCATCGCCGTGATCGGCAGCGTTTTCTTCGGCACGCTGGTCGTGGCCGGCCCCGGTGCGGAGGCCGTCGCCGCCGGCTTCACCGACAGCGCCACCGCGGCGATGGGCGTGAGCGCCGCGTTCAGCGTGCTGGCACTGCTGCTCGTCTTCGTGCTGCCGAAGCGGGTGTCGGCCGGGCGCTAGGGGCGGGGTTCCCGTCGTGAGGGTGCCCGTTCCGGTCGAGAGTGCCCCCTTTACCGGTCACTCTCGACCGGAATGGAAACGGTCGGCGGTGGGCATCCTTCGGCTCAGAGCGTATTTGCGACCCCCCGCGCACGCACGCGTCTAGGGTAGGTAGATCGACAGTGTTGCGGTCAGGTCCCGGCGCCGTCGGTTCGCCGACCGTGACGTACCGGGAGGCGAGACATGACCGACGCGAGTCGCACTCTCCCGCCGACACCGCCGGGCCCTCCCGCGGCGGGCGGAGCCGCGCACACCCGGCTGCGTCGGTGGGCGCCTTGGCTCATGCTCGCCTATCTGGTCGCGCTGGCCTTCATCGCGTTCTGGCCGGTGCCGGTCGACCGGGCGGCGTACGACTCACTGCTGGCCCTTATCGATTGGCTGCAGGAACACGGCGCGCCGGGCTGGGTGCGCTACAGCCTGGTCGAGTTCATCGCCAACATCGCCCTGTTCGTGCCGGTCGGCCTGTTCGTCGTGCTCGTGGCCGGCGCACGACGGTGGTGGCTGGCCGTGCTGGTCGGGTTCGCGGCGAGTTGCACCATCGAACTCGGGCAGCTGATCTTCCTTCCGGACCGCTTCGCCACCCTCGCCGACGTGGTCGCAAACACGGTTGGGGCCGCCGTCGGCGGGGTGCTCGGGCTGGTTCTGTTGCGCGGCGGCCGCGGGCGCTGACGGGGACTGCAGGTCGGGTGCGGGTGTGCGCCGGGGTGCCCGTCGGCACGTGCACGTGCTTTTTCTGTGGCTAACTCAGGAGATCCGGGATAGGCCTCGGTATCCGTTGCGTAATTCCGGGGGCGCAAGCCGCAGCCGGCCCGGTTTTCCTGAGTTAGCCCCCTCCGGGCGCGCATAACTCCTGCAGATTCTGACGGATGTGCCCGATTCGGCCTGGCGTGACCCTCCGGCCGCAAATTGCAGGAGTTATGCCAGCTGAGGCACCGGCCACCGGCCTCACTGGTGGCTAACTCAGGAGATCTGGGCTGGATGTCCGGCACAGCCCCCGGAAACCCGGCGCAACGGATGACTGTGGCCGGGTTTCTCCTGAATTAGCCGCAGCTGCCAGCCCGACTCAGGGGTACGGCAAGGCGGCACAGAGCGGGCGGCAGGTGACCTCACGGGCAGTGGCCGGTGGCCGAGACAGATCACGGCGCCAGACCGAAAGATCCGCGGTGGGAGATGCGGCGGCAACACTGCGCCCTTAGTCTGAGTCTCATGAGCTCCGAGATTACCAAGGCCGTCATTCCCGCGGCAGGACTGGGAACACGCTTCCTACCGGCGACCAAGGCCATGCCGAAGGAAATGCTTCCCGTCGTCGACAAGCCCGCGATCCAGTACGTGGTCGAGGAGGCAGCCGCGGCCGGCCTGACCGACCTGCTGATGGTGACAGGGCGGCATAAGAACGCGTTGGAGAACCACTTCGACCGCATGACCGAGTTGGAGTCGCTGCTCGAGAAGAAGGGCGACCACGACCGCCTGGCGAAGGTGCGGCACCCCACCCGGCTGGCCGACATCCACTACTTGCGCCAGGGCGACCCGCTCGGACTCGGTCATGCGGTGCTACGCGCGAAGATGCACGTCGGCGACGAGCCGTTCGCGGTGCTGCTGGGTGATGACCTGATCGACATCCGTGACCCGTTGCTGGCCCGGATGCTGGTGGAGCAGGGCGCGCGCAACGCCAGCATCGTGGCGCTGATGGAGGTCGATCCGTCGCAGATCCACCTCTACGGCTGTGCCGCGATCGAGCCCACCGACGACCCCGACGTGGTGCGCGTGACCGGGCTCGTGGAGAAGCCCAGCGCCGCGGATGCCCCGTCGAACCTGGCCATCATCGGCCGCTATGTGCTGCGTCCGGAGGTGTTCGACGTGCTCGAGCACACCCTGCCGGGCAAGGGCAACGAGATTCAGCTCACGGATGCGCTGCAGGAGCTTGCGACGACCCCGGATGCGACGGGTGGAGTGTTCGGAGTGATCTTCCGCGGCCGCCGCTATGACACCGGCGACCTCCTGAACTACATCAAGGCGGTCCTGCGGCTCGCCGTGGATCGCGAGGATCTCGGGCCGGACCTGCGGCCGTGGCTGCAAGAGTTTGTGGCTACTCTCACCTTAGACAGCGCCTAACGACGCTGTCACCGCGACCCGAATTGCTGCCATAACCGGCACCAGATCGACCGGATGAATCCCGCCCGCATCTACGCGCTCGGCAGCAATGCGGCCGTCCGTTACGCGGTCGAGGCAGCCCAGGCCGGGCGTATCGGCCAGGGCCTGAATTCAGCAGGGGTCATACGGCCAGGGCGCCGGCGGCGTTCGCCGCGGCCAGAGCCTCGCGCCAGTGAGGTGTCGCGGGCTGCAGCCAGCTTCAGCATGGTCTGGGGGAAGTTCGGGCCGTGTTGGCCGTAGAGCCAGGCCGTGCGCACGATATAACTGCCCGCTGGGTGTTCCTGCAGTACGAGCGCCTCGCCGGCGGCCTTGGTGCGGCCGTAGGCGGAGATCGGGTTGATCTCGGTGTCCTCCGCGTAGGGTGCGGTGGCGCTGCCGTCGAACACGTAGTCGGTGGAGATCTGCACGAGCTTCGCCCCGGTGGCGGATGCGGCCGACGCCAGGTTGTGGGGGCCGGTCGCGTTGATCGCGTACGCGGCGTCTTCGTTCGTCTCGGCGTCGTCCACCTGCGTGTATGCGGCGGCGTTGATGATGACGTCGTAGCCGACGACCTGAGCCAGAACCGCGGCCCGGTCGGTGATGTCCAGCTCGGTGCGGTCGAACGCTGTGACGTCGCGGCCGGCGAGCGCGGCCTGCAGGTCGCGTCCGAGCATCCCGGCCGCGCCGGTGATCAGATAGCGGGTCATCAGCTCAATGCCGCACGGGCCTTGAGGGGCTCCCACCAGGTGCGGTTGTCGCGGTACCACTGCACGACGTCCGCGAGCCCCTGTTCGAACGGAACGAGGGGCGCGTAGCCGAGTTCGGCCTGGATCTTCGAGATATCCACGGAGTAGCGCAGGTCGTGGCCGAGGCGGTCGGCGACGCGGTCGACGTAGGACCAGTCCGTGCCGGTGGAGTCGAGCAGCATCTGCGTGAGCTCCTTGTTGGTCAGTTCGGTGCCGCCGCCGATGTTGTAGATCTCACCGGCGCGGCCGTCGACGAGCACCATCGCGATGGCGCGGGTGTGGTCGTCCACGTGCAGCCAGTCACGGATGTTGTTTCCCTCGCCGTAGAGGGGGACGTGCAAGCCGTCGATCAGGTTGGTGACGAACAGGGGGATGACCTTTTCCGGGAAGTGGTACGGCCCGTAGTTGTTCGAGCAGCGCGTGATCGAGATATTCAGACCGTGCGTGCGGTGGTAGCTGCGCGCGAGCAGGTCGCTGCCGGCCTTCGACGCGGAGTAGGGGGAGTTCGGCTCGAGGGCGCGTTCCTCGTTCCACGATCCCTCGGCGATGGAGCCGTAGACCTCGTCGGTGGAGACGTGCACGAACCGGGCCAGGTTGTGGCGGAGGGCGGCGTCGAGCAGCTGCTGGGTGCCGAGCACGTTCGTCTCGACGAAGATCGACGCGTCGCGCACGGAACGGTCCACGTGGGACTCGGCGGCGAAGTGCACCACCGCGTCCAGGGACGGGAAGAGCTCGTCAAGCAGTGCGGCGTCACGGATGTCGCCGTACACGAACGAGTACCGCGAGGACCCGGCGACCGGGGCCAGGTTCTCGAGGTTGCCCGAATAGGTGAGAGCATCGAGCACGACGACCTCGGCACCCTCGAGGCCCGGGTAGGCATCTTCCAGGGTGCGCCGAACGAAGTTCGAGCCGATGAAACCGGCTCCACCGGTGACAAGAATTCTCATTGAATGGTGTCCATTTCATTCGCGGGGATGCGTCGGCGAGCCTACCGGAAGGCGGTTGCTAGGCTGGCCAGCGTGAAGATTCGCGAACTTTCCATCCCAGATTCCTACGAAATCACACCGAAAAAGCATGCCGACGATCGCGGCGTCTTCTTGGAGTGGTACCGCTTCAACCGTCTCGAGGAGACGATCGGGCACTCTCTCAACCTGAAGCAGGCGAACACTTCGGTGTCGAAGCGCGGGGTGGTTCGCGGCATCCATTTCGCCGACGCTCAGCCCGGACAAGCCAAATATGTCACCGCCATGCACGGCGCCGTTCTCGACTACGTGATCGACCTCCGGGTGGGGTCTCCAACCTTCGGCACCTGGGACTCCGTGCTGCTCGACGACGTGGACCGCCGCGCGGTCTACATCGCCGAGGGGCTGGGCCACTGCTTCGTGTCGCTCACCGAAGACGCGGTCGTGAGCTACCTGGTGACGGATGTCTTCAATGTCTCCCGGGAACACGGCATCAACCCGCTCGACAGCGATGTGGCGCTCATTTTCCCGCCCGAGGCCGGCGAGCTGTTGCTCTCCCCCAAGGACACCGACGCCCCCGGTCTCATGGAAGCGGCCGCCAGCAGCCTGCTGCCCAGCTGGGATGAAGCCCGGGCCTACTACTCCTCGCTGAACGCGAAGAAGTAGCCATGCGAGGAATCATTCTTGCCGGCGGGTCCGGCACGCGCCTCTGGCCCATCACCAAGGGCATCTCGAAGCAGCTCATGCCCATCTACGACAAGCCGATGATTTATTACCCCTTATCAACGCTCATGATGGCCGGCATCAAAGAGATCCTGATCATCACGACGCCGGAGTACAACGACCAGTTTCGCGCTCTGCTCGGCGACGGCTCCGAACTCGGCCTGCGCCTGGAATACGCCGTGCAGGAATCGCCGGATGGCCTCGCCCAGGCGTTCATCATCGGTGAAGAGTTCATTGGCGACGAGAGCGTCGCGCTCGTGCTGGGCGACAACATCTTCCACGGCACCGGCCTAGGCACGTCCCTGCGAGGCAACGCCGACATCGAAGGCGCACGCATCTTCGCGTACCACGTCAGCGACCCCACCTCATATGGAGTGGTCGAGTTCGACAGCACCATGACGGCGCTGTCGATCGAGGAGAAGCCGGCACAGCCGAAGAGCAACTACGCGGTTCCCGGCCTGTATTTCTACGACAATTCGGTCGTTGCCATGGCCAAGACCATTGCGCCCAGCGCACGCGGCGAACTCGAGATCAGCACGGTCAACGAGCGCTACCTGAAACAGGGGCGACTGCACGTGCAGGTGCTCGACCGGGGTACCGCCTGGCTCGACACCGGAACCGTTGAATCAATGATGCAGGCGTCGGAGTATGTGCGTGTCATCGAGGACCGCCAGGGCTTCAAAGTGGGTTGCATCGAGGAAATCGCCTGGCGCGCCGGGTGGATCAGCAACATGCAGCTGGCCGAACTCGCCGCACCGCTGATCAAGAGCGGCTATGGCCGCTACCTGATGGGGTTGCTGGGCAACTGAAGCACGGCACTCTGGGGTGTCCCGAACGCGCATTCAGCGGACACCCCATTAGCCGTTAGTTTGCGAAGGCTGCCAGCTTCGGGATCAGCGTCTCGAGGAAGGCTGCGGTGTCTTCCCAGCCCCCCACGGCGAAGCACTCGACGCCGAGAACCTTTACCGGGTAGTCATTGCCGTTCTCGTCGAGGCGGTCGCCGATGAAGAGCATATCGTCGAGGGGCACGCCGGTGAGGGCGGCCAGCTTGAGCATGCCGTAGGCCTTGTCGATGCCCTGCCGGGTGATGTCGACCGAGGTGGACCCGCCCGAACGAACCTCGAGGTCGGGCAGCAGCACCTGGACGGCTTCGCGCAGAGTGTTCTTCTTCTCGCCGGTGGGGTCCCAGGCGGTCTTGGCGACCACCGGGGCGGCCTGGCCGAGGGCGGAGAAGGTGACCTGCGAGCCGCGGTCCTCGAGGATCGGGCCCCAAGTGTCGCTCTCCCAGTAGCCGAGGTCTTTCGCAGTGGCCTCGACGGCGGCGAGGGCGCGGGCCTTCTCGTCCTCGCTGAGGTACTCGGCGTAGACCTGGTTCCAGTCGCCGTCGGCGTGCCGGTAGTACTGGGTGCCGCAGGTGGGCATCAGGTGCAGGCGCGAGAGGATGTCTTCGGTCGCGGTGCCGAGGTTGTCGATCAGCTGCATGTGGAACTGAGCGATCTGCCCACCGGAGATCACGCACACGTCGACGACGCCGAGCAGGCTCACCATGAGCTCCGCCATGCGCGGGTCGATCGGTGACTTGGACGCGGCGAGCGTGTCGTCGAGGTCGAAGGCAACCAGGCGGGGAAGTGTCGTCATGTGAATTGTAATTCCTTTGTGAGGCTGAATGGAGAGGCCCAGAAGTGCGGGCCGGCGCCAGATGCGCGGCGCCGAACAAAGGTCACGGATGCGCAACGCCTGAAAAAGTGTACAACGACCCCGCTTCAGACCGTCGTTCCCTCGTGGTGACGCGATTCCGGGAACTCACGTTGATGCTGGTCGGGCCTGTCGAGACCGGTGACGCAATTCAAGGAACTCACCTTGACGCTGGTCGCGCCTGTCGAGCTGTGGGGGCGCTTCGCGCCCGGGTGGTGGCGAAAGTGGGCACGTTCTTAGGAGACCCCAGCCCGGTGCCCTCCCGCGGCCCGCCAGGTGCGGGTGGGGTCGTAGCAGTAGGGTGCCCGGACTTGGGGTTTGCCCCGGATCATGCGGATGTTCCAGCCCGACGTGTCGATGCTGTGGTGGTGGTACCAGCACAGCAGCACCCCGTTGGTGATCTCGGTTTTTCCGCCGCGGTGCCAGGGGATGACGTGGTGTACTTCGCACCAGGCGGCGGGCACGGTGCAGCCGGGAATGATGCAGCCGCCGTCGCGGGCGGCGATGGCGCGGCGCTGGGCCCGGTTGAAGAAACGATTCTCGGTGCTGAGCCTGAGGACCTCGTTCCTCAGGCCGAACACGATCTCCTGAAATCCGCCGGCGCAGAGCGCCTGCTTCACACTTGTCAGCGAGATCGGCGCTTCGACGCCGTCGATCCAGCCCACCCCGCGGTCGGCGGCCAGGTCGGCCTGGTTGACGTGGATCATGACGGTGGGGGCGGCGCCGCCCATGGTCGGGGTTCCCGGGTCACGGGTGGCGGCTTCGAACACACCGCGGAGGATGTCGGCGCGTTTCTGACCGCCGTTACGGTCGTCGCTGAGGGCCGCGGCCTCGGCGCCCGGGATCAGCTGCCCGGCCGCCATGCGCGCCTGTTCCTTGGCCGTGGGGAATGCCGGCGCCGCGTGAGCGGAGAGGTACGTGTCGAAGATGGCGTTCATGATGCCGCGGAGCTCCGACGTGACGCCGCCGCGAAGCGGGTAGAGGCCGTCACGGAAGAGCCCGAAGCCGACAGTGCTGCGGGTCTCGGCGACGGGCTCGTTGGGGGCGGTGCCGTCGGGATCGAGGCGAGCCTGCCACTGCCCCGCCATACCCCGCACCAGGTCAGCAGGAAACGCGAACCCCTCACCCGGCAGGCCCTGGGTTTCGTCGGTGGCGGCGCCGGTCGCGCTGGCCACCAGGGCGCGCTCGGCGGTGCCGAGGTCGTCGGGCGCGACCCGGGCCGCAACCTGGTCGAGGGCCGTGACGATGTTCTCGGCCGCGTCGACGCCGAGGTCCCCGGCGGTGAGGGCATCGGCCACGGCCGGGTAGAAGGGCGGCAGCATGCTGGTGCCCGCCCGGCGCGGGGTCACGTTCTCGCCCAGGCGCACCCGCCGGTTCGCCTCACGGGAAGAGACGCGGGTCAGACGAGTGATCAGGTCGATGCCGCTGCTGGCCCCGTTCTTATCCGCCAGGGACTCATGGCCCAGGATGCGGCGGCACCGCACCGAAATGTCAGCGGCAGAGGCAACCCTGGCCGCATCGACCCGGCGGCCGAGGTCTTCGACCGTGCCCAGCACCATCATCGCGTCCGCCTCGCCCAGGAGGGAGAAGGACACCGAATCCAGCACGGCCGCGGCCAGATCACGCGCCTGCTGCAACTGCTGCACGAGGGATGATTGTGCACGGGGTGCCTGCGCGAGGGAAGACACCGCCTGCGGTGAGGCGGTGGGGTGGTGCGGAGTGGGGGCTCCAGCCATGCCTTAATCGTATACGTATACGAGTGTAGAGTCAAAAGCTTCTGCACAGATATCGAAAGTAATTCGGTCGGCGCGGTGGTATTGGCCGACCACGTGCATCCGTCGGTGCGCGCCTCAGGCACCCGGGTCCCTACCGAATTCGACGGAGATTTCACCGATTTCGAGCCCAAACGGATTGCTGTGGGCCGGTTCTGAGCAAAATCTCCGTCGAATTCGTTCGGCCGGGGGCCGGCGCAGGAGTGGCGAGGCGAGGAAAGCGGCTCGCCGGGTCCCGGCAACCCCAACCACCGGGACAGGGAAACTAGCGCCCCCCTCTGCTAAGAGTCGCTGCGTCCTGAGATCGGGCTCTTCGCGAACAGTCCCAGAGTTCCTGAAACGACCGCGGTGGCGATGAGGTAGAGCGGGGCAGCGGACGACGCATTCTTGGCCGTGATGCCGCCCCAAACACACATAACCGCGATCGCGAACAGACCCACCATGAGGATGATCAGCAGAGTCGTTCGCGCCGCATCGCCCTTGGGCAACGCAGTCGCGTCCTCGATGGCTTTCGCCTTCCCAGGCGCGTCCCTCGATCTGAGGATCTCGCTGACGCCCTTCTGCATCTCATAGGAACCCAGCGACCTGAGCAGATCACCAGCGGCCCTCTGCTTCTCATTCGAATCCAGGTCTTTGGACTGTTCCATGACTACGTCGAAAGAGGCCATTTTGATTCCGATCTGTGAATTGAGAAGAGCGTTCTCAGAACGTAGGCCGATCAGCCGCCCCTTTCAATGCGTCCACTCGGGGCCGCCGCGGGGCATCCGTCGTGACGTTAACTCGGAGAATTTCGGGACACGCCGGGTTTGGCGCCACGGGGAACGGCGTGTCGCGAAAAAGTCCTTAGTTAACGCAGGGGCACGGATGCCGCAGCGCGGGTTCAGAGAATGGCTCGCCGGGTTTCCACAAGCGAAACCACCGAGCCGCGAAACCACAGCTACAGCCCCGCGGGCAACTCCCCCGTCGCCACGAGATACAGCCGTTGCGTAGGCCGCGTCATGGCCACGTACAGCGCCCCGGCGCCACGCGAGGACGCCGCCACGATACCCGCCGGGTCCACCACGATCACGGCGTCGAACTCCAGCCCCTTCGAATCCTGCGGGGTGAGCACCGCCACATCCTTGAGCAGCCCCGCAGCCCCGGCACCGACACTGACGCCCAAGGAATCAAACGCAGCAGCCAGCGAACCAACAACCCCCGCCAGCGCAGGCTCCAGCACGATCACTGCAACGGTGCCACCCAACCCCAGCGAGCGTTCCCGCCGAACAGCCTCAACAACATCCGAAACCGTCTCAATCGGCCACTCGCTCGCCCGCACCGACCGCGCCGGAGTGATCGGCAGATCGTGCGCGAGCGCCATCGACTCGGCAGCCGAAGCGATCTGGCTCGGCGTGCGGTAGTTCACGGTGAGCTCCTCGAGCCGCCACCGCGAGGCCTCGAGCGAGGAGCCGAGCAGGGGCTCGAGGGCGTCGCGCCAGTTCGACGCGGCCGCGGCCGACGCCGCCTGGGCGATGTCGCCCACGATCGTGAACGACCGCAGCGGGCCGCGCCGCAGAACCAGCCGCCACTGCATCGGCGACAGCTCCTGTGCTTCGTCGACGACCACGTGACCGTAAGTCCAGGTGCGGTCGAGCGCGGCGCGCTCGGCCGTGGTGGCCCGGTCGCCAAGCTCGGCGAAGTTGTCGGCGAGCGCCTTGGCGTTCACCAGCCCCTTCACCTCCATGTTCGAGATGGCCAACTCCGCGTTCTCCACGTCGCGCTTGCGCTGCTCCTTCTGCTCGCGCTTCTGGGCTGCGTCGACCACGTTGTACTCGCCCAGGTGCTCGGCCGCCTCGTCGAGCAGCGGCACGTCCGAGATGGTGAACTCGGCATCGCGCGGCCGGTGCAGCAGCGCGCGCTGAGCGGGCGTCCAGGTGGGGGTAAGCTGCGCCAGCCATTGCGGGCGGGCGTAGAGGTCTTGCACGAGCTTCTCGGGGGTGAGCGGCAGCCAGGCCGTGTTCAGCGCCACCCGCACGTCGTCGGCCAGGCGCAGGTCTTCGCGCAGCATGGGCAGATCAGTGTCGTCCATCGACCGGCCCTGGTCCTTCAACTGCGCGAGCCACTCCCGGGAGAGCGCGGCGAGCGCGTTCTTCACGAACGTGACCCGGGCCTCGTTGTGCGGCTTGCCGCCGGCCCGCGCTCGGTGAATCGCGGTCTCGATCAGTTGCGGCTTGAGCGTGAGCCGGTCACCGTTCACGACCAGCACTTGCGCCGACGCCGGCACCCGCTGCCGCGACCGCACGGCACGCTGAACGAGCCGGGCCATCGAGGTCTGGCCCTTGATCGCGGCGACGGCCGGGGCATCCTCTCGGGTGGCCTCGATGCCCGGGTAGAGCTGGCCCACGGATGCGAGCACCACCCCGGTCTCCCCCAGCGACGGCAGCACCGCCTCGATGTAGTGCAGGAAGGACTCCGACGGCCCCACGATGAGCACACCCGAGTTCTTCAGCCGATCCCGATGCGTATATAAGAGGTACGCCGCACGGTGCAGGGCCACGGCCGTCTTGCCGGTGCCCGGGCCGCCCTGCACGACGAGCACGCCCTTCAGGTCTGAACGGATGATGCGGTCCTGCTCCGCCTGGATCGTCGAGACGATATCGCTCATGTGCCCGGTGCGCTGGGCGGTGAGCGCGGCCAGCAGTGCGCCCTCCCCCTGGTGCTGGGTTGCCGAATCGTCCTCGAGAAGCGCGGCGTCGAGGATCTCGTCCTCGATGCGCACGATGTCCCGCCCCTTCGAGAGCAGATGCCGGCGGGCGCGGGCGCCGAGCGGCGTCGCCGCGGTGGCCTGGTAGAACGCGCTGGCCTGCGGCACCCGCCAGTCGAGCAGGATGGGCTGCAGGTCTTCGTCGCGCAGCCCTAGCCGGCCGATGTAGCGGTAGACGGAGGCACCCGTCGAGTCGGAAGAAGAGGAAGAGGAAGAGTCGGAAGCAGAGTCGGAGTCAGAGGAGTCGGCGGCCACTTCGAGCCGGCCGAACGCCAGCCGGTCGTCGACCTCGCGCAGCTGCACGATGCGGTCTTCGTAGAGGCGCGCGAACGTGTCCCGCTCGGAGCGCGACTGGTGGTTGCCGCCCACGTCGAGCCGCCGCACGGCCACGAGTTGCTGCTCGGCCTCCCGCTGCAGCGCGTCGAGACGCGCATACAGATTCGCGACATACTGCTGTTCCCGCTGAAGCTCCTGGTCGACCACGCGCACACCCCTTGAAATCCGAGCCTCAAGTTTACTCGGCTCGAGCAGGGCCGCCAGACAGGCTCTCGCGGCGCGAATAGGAGCCGTAAAAGCCCTGATCATGTCCTAGCCGAAACCTCCTTCCGGTGCTATCACTGCACCAACGGGTTTGAGTGTCTCCGACGGGAAGGCAGTCCCATGGTTCAGATGCGGGTTGCGATAAGGGCAATCGGGGCGGTCGTTCTCAGTGCAGCGGTCGTTCTCAGTCTGGGGAGCTGCGTCGTCGTCGCGGAGAGGGCGCCGGCGTGGAAGATCACGATCAGCCAGGCTTTGAAGAAACTCGAGCCAGTCGGGAACGAATTCGGCACGATGAAACAGCCGGCACCACTAGACGATCTGGCAGGTGGCCTCAAAGCTGCGCCGGCTCAGGGGCTCACCGCGGCCGAGGCCGACATGATCGCGCGTGCCGACGCGATCGTGCTGTTCTGGAAGGAGGTCACGCGGGTTTCCACCTTTGCCGGTATGGTGGCGGAATTCATCCCCGAGGACGCGATCAGGTTGGTAAGCCTGCGCCTTGCTCCCGACTCACACCCTGATTTCGTGAGGCACGTGAACGGAGTGGCCGACAAGGCGCTCAAAGGCCTCACCTGCAACATGGCGCACGAACGCCTGGACCTCGCCGGACAGGACGCCGTCGCTGACCTCCCCCTGACCTATGACCCGGCTGTCGGGTTCACAAACGAATCCGTACTCCCTTATTTCGATGCGAACCTGGCCGCACTGGGCTACGACCTGAATGCTGTCGATGAGACCTTCGACGCCTACGGTTTCTCTATCGACGCCATCGGCAGAGCCTCAGAATGGACAGACGCGATCACGGGAGTAATCGAGTCCCCTGATCAGACGACCCAGCGCGCCTATGTCTACTACATTCGGCTCTGCCTCATGCCCGCGCGCTGATAGGCAGTGCCGGGGTCCGCAACGTGGTGAGTGCCCCGCGCACAGTGCCCCCCACCCCGTGAAATCCGGCACAAATCCACAGGTGTCGAGAACGCCACCGGCCAGAATCCCAACAAGCTGACCACGACCCCGCCAGGCTCGTGGCCCCTTACTCCATCGTCTGTAGCTCCGGCTGGTACGAGTCGAGGGTGTCCGTCTGAAACCCCTGCTGCACTTCCTTCAACTTGTCTTGGTCAATGACGACGATCGACTGGCCGTCGGGCGAGGTACCGGTGCCTGTCGTCGGCAGGGTGAAGAACGTGACGTCACCCACGCGCACGTCGCGTAGCTCCACGGCCAGGCCGGCTACGTAGGCCGAGTTCAGCCCCTCGTCAACGGAGAGATAGGGAGCAATCGCGCCGACCAGATCGCTGATCCTGGCCGGGTTGGTGAGGGTTTCCGCCGTCAGCGACTTGCCCAGCACGGCCTTGATGAAGGCCTGCTGGTTGCGGGCCCGCTGAAAGTCGCCGTCCGCGAAGGCGTACCGTTCCCGCACGAACGCCAGCGCCTCCGTGCCGTTCAACCGTTGGGTTCCCTCGGCGAAGTAGCGCCCCGGCAGCGAGGACGAGTCGAAGGCGACCGGATTGTCGATGTCGACGCCGCCCAGGGCATCCGTGATGCCCTTGAATCCGGTGAAGTCGACGATGGCCACATGGTCGATGCGCGCACCGAGAAGACCCTCGATGGTCTGCACGGCCAGGGGAACCCCACCGTAGGACATGGCGGCGTTGATCTTGGCCTCGCCCTCACCCGGAATGTCGACCCAGCTGTCACGCATGATCGACATGACATAGATGTTCTCGCGGTTCGCCGGCACGTGCACCACCATGATGGTGTCCGAGCGCTGGCCGGTGAGGTCGGTGATGGACCCGTCGTTCGCTCCCCGGGTGTCAGAGCCGAGCAGGAGGATGTTCTGCCCGGTTGCCCCGTCACCGGTTGCCGCGTCACCGGTTGGCGCCGGCGGCCGTGACGTCTCGTCGGGGAACACGTCGGGGATCTTCACGGTCTGGCTATCGAAGGTGTTGCTAAGAGTCCAGGCGTAGACGCCCGCAACCCCGCCAACCAGCAGAACGACGGCGGCGATGGCGATGAGCGCGATCCGCCACCCTCGGCGTTTCGGCTTTGTCACCGAAGCATGAGAAAGGTCGGCCATCAGGGCCGACCGAGCCCCAGGTAGGTCCAGCCCGCAGCACGCCAAGCAGCAGCGTCAAGAGTATTTCGACCGTCAATTATTATGGGCACACGAACCAGAGTAGCCGCCCAGACCGGGTCAATCTGCTTGAACTCCGCCCACTCGGTCACCAGCACGACCGCGTCCGCGTCACGCAGGGTCTCCTCGATGCTGGTCGAATACGTGAGTTGCGGATGCCGCAGGCGCGAGTTCTCGATTCCCTGCGGGTCGGTCGCCATCACGTCGGCGCCGAGGCCCCGCAGCTGCACGGCCACGTCGAGGGCCGGCGAGTCCCGCACGTCGTCGGAGTGCGGCTTGAAGCTGAGCCCGAGCACGGCCACCTTGGCCGTGTAGACGGGCTTGTCGAGGGCCTGCAGGGTCATCGCGACCACCCGTTGCCGCTGACGCATGTTGATCGCGTCGACCTCCTTCAGGAAGGAGACCGACTCGCCCCGGCCGAGTTCCTCGGCACGGGCGGTGAAGGCTCGGATGTCCTTGGGCAGGCAACCGCCGCCGAACCCGACGCCGGCGTTGAGAAAGCGGCGACCGATGCGGTTGTCGAACCCGATGGCGTCGGCCAGCTCGGTGATGTTCGCCCCGGAGACGTCGGCGATCTCGCTCATGGCGTTGATGAAACTGATCTTGGTGGCCAGGAACGCGTTCGCGGCGACCTTCACGAGCTCGGCCGTGGCGTAGTCGGTCACGATCAACGGTGTCTCAGTGGCCATCGCCGACGCGTAGACCTCGTTCAGTAGCGCCGTGGCCCGCTCTCCGGCCGCGCCGGTCGGCACCCCGTAGACGAGACGGTCGGGGCTGATGGTGTCTTTCACGGCGAAGCCCTCGCGCAGAAACTCGGGGTTCCAGGCCAGTGTGGCCCCGCTGCCGGATGCCTCGATCACCCCGGCAAGGCGGCCGGCGGTTCCGACCGGAACCGTGCTCTTGCCTACGACTAGGTCGCCGGCGCCGAGGTGAGGCAGCAGCGACTGCACAGCCGCGTCGACGTGGCTGAGGTCGGCGGCGTGGCTGCCGGCCTTCTGCGGGGTGCCGACGCCGATGAAATGCACCTGCGCGCCGGCGGCATCGGCAATGTCGGTGCTGAAGCGTAGCCGACCCGACGCCATGGCCGAGGTGAGAATCTCGGGCAGGCCCGGCTCGTAGAACGGCGGTTTGCCCGCAGCCAGCTGGTCGATCTTCCGGGCATCGATGTCAATACCCACCACGTCGTGGCCCAACTCGGCCATCGCCGAAGCGTGCACGGCCCCGAGATAGCCACAACCGATCACGGACAGTTTCATATCGCATTCACCACGACTGAAGCCTAGCCTCGGGCACCAGACGAGGCAGCCTAACCCCCTCCTTTGGGGGCGCAGAGCAACGATTCGGGTGTCACCGCAGCGGTACAGTAAAAATTGTGACGAAAATCCGGCCTGAGCAGATGGGCCACAAGGCATTATTGCGACGAGGTCGCAGCACCAAGGGACTGCAGTACGCCTTTCTGGCCGTCGCTGCGGTTTCCGCCAGCGTCATCGGCTACGCCGCCTTCGCCATCGGCCTGTAGGGACGACGCCCCGCCTACCCCGCCGCGACGGTGGCGCAGTCGAGGGGCAGATCCGAAACGGTCGTGGGGTTCACCATTGGGGTGACCTCAGCCTCAAGCGCCTTCGTTCCGGTTCCGGCCGCCACAACGTCGAGTGTCATCTTCGACGTGGCACCGGGCTCCATGCTCACGATCAGCTTCGCCACCGGGTAGTCGGTGTCGTGAAAAGATTCCAGCTGCACCGCTGCCCCGTCAACCGTCGCTCCTACGATCTGCGACCCGGGCGGGGCGTAGAGCATCACCAACATTCGTTGAACACCCGGGGTCGTCCCCTCCCTCATATACTGCCCGAGAATCGACGGGCTGATCGATGTCGCCGCATCGGCTGGCAAACCGTTCGTGAGGTCGACGCCAATGCGGTATGACGCCTTCCCGTCGGCGCGGCACACTGCCTGCCCCAGACTTACTGCCTGCTGTAAGTAGTAGTTCATCTTCGAGCCGACGTTTTCTTGGAGGTAAACACCGACCCGGTCGGCATTTTTGTCGCTCTTGGGCAGCGGCCCGTCTGCTCCCAAGGACTCGAAGGTAGCCTGTTCTTCCTCCTTTGGACTCCAGAACAGTATTCGGCGTTCGCCGACAGCTTGAGTCAGTGCCGACATCAGTGGCGCCGGATCCGCACTTCCGCTCGAAAGCGCGTCGAAGGTTTTTTCGACGATCTCCGCATAGACCGCGTCCTGCGCTGAATTGTCGGCACCCGAGTCTTCTGTCCAGTAGCGCATGTAGACCCCGTTGAGGAGCAGGGCGGCAAGATTCTCACTCGTCAGAACGTCGCCGGTCGACAATGGGATCGGCGCGGTTGCACGCAGCAGATAACCGAGTGCAACCGGATCAACTGAAATCACGCCGTCAACGGTTACACCGAACTGACGCTTCCACATTTCCTGGGCGACCTCGGCCGCGCTCTTGAAGCTTGGCCGCACCGTGACATTCGACATAGCTCGGCCGAATTCCGAACCGTACAGAGCTGAGACCCCGTCCGGCATCGGCAAGACGGAATCGGGATAGTACGCGAAGTTCCCAAGACCTGCAGGAACGGCACTTCCGAGAGAGACGCGCCCCTTGTCCATCGTGACGAGGGCAAACGAAAGAGAGGTTCCACCAAGCGCGCGTGCTTCAGCGTTGTTCTGGAAGACGATGAGGTAGTTGCGGGGCGTGCTTGCGCCCAAAGCGTCTGGCATGATTCCAAGCAACTCGTTTGCGGATGTGAGCGTGGGCGCAATGTCTGCCAGGAGTCCGTCGAGCTGCTTGACAGCACTCTTAATTTGGCCCACGGTCGAGGTGGTGTCTATCGCGTTGACGCTATCGCTCGCTGCAGAGATTTCATTGCTGGCCTGATCAACGGTTGCGCCCGCCTTGATAAGTGGCTCTAGGTTGACTGCTCCGTCTCGTGGCTTAAGGGTCGTCGGGCCCAAGGCCGAGGCGAGGCTGGCCAACGGCTGCACCGCCCCGGACGTGACGTCATCGGCGATGCCCGCGAGCTCCCGTACGGCCACTAGATTCGGCCCAATGAACGGCACGCTTTCCGTCGCCCTCCACACCGGGTCACTTGTCAGTTCCCGTGCCCGAGCCGTGTGTGACGCCATGGCCTTTGCACTCGCCATAGCCGAAGACGAGTCGCGCGCGACAACCTGCGCCCTGATCGTGGCCGCGAGCGGAATGGCTTCTTCCAGCTCCCCTTTAGCCATAAGACCTCGCCCACCGACCCAACTGCCAAGGATCATTAGCGAAGCGAAGGCAATCGCGGCCCAAAACCACCACCGCCGATAAATACGCAATCTCGTGTCTAGGTTACGTCGCCGCGCTCTCGGTGCAGGGATTTTTACGTTCACTGCACCATTTAATCAGGTTGCGCACGGGAATCGGCACCAGGCCGGGTCGGGGGTGAGGAACCGTGCGGAAAATCCGTTGCCTGTGTTTTGGCCACTTAGGCGCTTCTGGCGAGAAGAACTTCCTGGAAGTTGCCGTCACGAGCTCATTCCTCAATCGAATGTGTTTGATAACACGTGGCGGTGGTCACGACATGCGCCCGTGCGGAGGAGCGATCCGACCGACGGCTCCAAAACTACTGCTCGGAAATTTCTGAGGGCCTTCGAGTGGCAACGGCCGACTTCGGCATCTTGCCCTTCGTTGGGCTGCAGAGCACGAGCAGAGGAAATGCGATAAATAAAAAGTACGAAACCGCAGATGCCATCACGAATAAATGCACATCGCCAATTATTAGGCTCATGACCTTCGCAAGAATCAAAACAATTGCGCCAGAGACAAATATCCAAGCTTGACTCCGGATGCGATCGATAGCGTTCAAGTAGTTCGTCGATATCAAGACGCTGGCGGTACTCACCATGAGCAGTAGAAAGTACAGAAGATCAGAAAGAGTCGGGGTGACACTGCCACCGCTGAGGAAGTTGTACATGGGACCTCGCACGAGAATGATGAGCGCACTTCCCACTGCAGCGAGGCCGATGCTGACGAAGGTGACCGTGAGAAAGAGCCGATGCAAACGTCCAGGATCTGCATGCGTCCGCAGCCGACGAAAGACAGGCCAGAGGGCCAGCGCGTATGTTGAAACGATCATCGGCAACAGATCAAAAGGCCGCTTAGCTACGTTGAAATAGACCAGATCGCTCGGACTACCGAAGATGTTTACAAGATACGGATCTAGCGCAGAAATGAGCAAATAACAAACTTGCATGATAAGGAACCACTTGCCCACGCTGAATGAATGGCGGTTTTGCCTCAGCGCTTGCGCAACACTTGGCATCTTGCCAACGCGCCCCATGCCGTGCGACCTCAGGAAGAGCACAGCATTGAGCCAACTGAAGATTGACACAGGCAGCATGTAAGAAACTATCAGGAGGTAGAGGTTGGGTGACCAAACTAGAACTGCCAACGAAAGACCAAGACCGACCGTCTTCCCTACGCCCTCCCACATGACCGCTTGAGACGCTGTCTCTTGAGATAGCTGAATCCTCTGGACGACAGAGGCCGGCACGGCCGACAAGAAGCAGAATAAGCCAAGCACCAGTGAGGCGAATATTGTGATCTCATCACCCCGCTGATCGCTAGAAACGGAGTACAGGTAGGCGAACAATATGCCTATGAGGAGCCAGGTCAGCGCAACAATGCTGAGTAGTTTTATGAGGCCTCGTATGCGAGTTTCGTGCGTGCGGAGGCTAACTCCTCTTGCATGGTCTGACCCAAATTCGTTGACAACGCTGTTTCCGATGCCGAGATCGGGAGATACAACCAAACCTGAGACATATGTAGCAAGCAGCCAATACGCAAAATCAGTGACGCCCAACTGGCTCAGGCCAACCGGGGTAATGATCAACATTCCGACAGCTGCTACCGTCCGGGGGAAAACAGAAGCCGCTCCGTAGCGGATCACGCTATGAGTTGACAACCTGCGCCACGCAGTGGCGCTTGTGCTAGCACGGCCCACTGGTCTACACCGCCGCGGTGGATACGCCACACATGTAGCCCGACATCTCCGACACGATGACAGGCCAGTTGAACTCACTGGCGATGAAGCCACGAGCCAATGGCGCTTTCACCGCTAACGAGTCGTAAGATCTTTCTGCGACCAGAATGGCCTCCATGACGCTCACTGGGGTCACCTCGGAGACGATCAGTGAGAACCGGTCCAGAAGCGCAGAGGGCAGCACAGCGGTGGTTGCAACCGGGATCCCCAAGCCCAGCAGCTCAATCAGCTTCGAAGGGAACGCGTTAGCGGACACGGAGTGGTCGAGATCTCTTAGGTTGAATGCAAGATTAGATCGCAGGACAGCTGCGTCCACTTCCGCTTTGGCCGCAACGCCGTGAAAGACGATGGCTTCATATCGCGCAGAATAGTCTTCAACCATGGACCGAAGGTTGCCCGACCCATATATGTGAAGGACCACCCGTCCTGTTGCTGCATCATGCGCATTTCGCAGAATGACGCCATCCATCATCGGCTCAATTCCGTTGTAGACCTCGAGTGCACCCGCATAGAAGACACTAAATTCCTCGGATTTCGGACGCACCCAAGGCTTTACGTTCTTTGAATCGAAACCTATTCGGGTCCTGAATATGCTTTTATTTATTCTCGCAAATCTGTCTTCAGCATCTCTGGTAACCACGAACAAGCCGGACAAGGCGCGGAGTAACTGCGTTCCGAAGCCGAAGTACGCATTCACTAATGTCCGTTTAGGTTGAGCGAATCTCTCAACCGAGCCTAGGTGTGTGTCAAACACGATTGAGTATGCCAAAGCCCCGAGCGCTCGCGAGAATAACAATGGCAATACCGTGAGCGGGTCGTACCCGAACGAAATTATTTGAACGCCTCTACGCTTCTCACGAAGCAACTCCTGAGTGAGATTCCAAGCCGCCCTGAGCCCACGGGCCTCGGACTTCAGAGCGATAAGACTCAAGCCTTCGCGCCTTGCGGCCTTCACTGCAACCAATGAGATGACGGTTGTCGAGTGAATTTCAGAGAACGCCATTGCTAGTTGTAACTCATAGGACTGACTTGAGGTTGTTACGTCGTCGATCGACAGGGACTTCAACGTCGCGGATACGATGATTGTGCGAGTCATGGGTCCCTATAGTTCGAGTGCTGGCTTGCTCGCCTCCAGTCAGAGCAGCCATTTCGCTGCACCTCGGATCTGCGTCCTGCGAGTATCGCAGGACGCAGCCGAGGAATGAAATTGTGCTGTGCCTCTAAATGAATCGCCCGAGCGGTACGACGGCAGCCGCAACGCATCCGATTCCCTCTAACTCGCTGAGGAGCAGGTCATTCTCCCGGAACGACTTCGCGCCCACCGGCCAGCTCACCGCTTACGCTGGCCTCGCCCCCCCCGACCCGGCGCACCGACAGTTCCATCTGCGGCGAACACCCGTCTCGGCGAGTCAACATGATCCTCAAACGAGCGATTCCTCTCGGCCTTCGCCGCCCTCCGGAACCCGGCATCACAGGCCTACTCGGACTGCAGGATCGCCCAACGCCACAATCAGCCCCTCACCGCCCTCGCCCGCCACTGCTGCGACGTCCTCTATGCCATGCTCCGCAACGGCACCGTGCATCGAACCGCCCACCCACTCGCCGCTTTAGGAGAAAAACATAGGGGCAATAGATTCATCGACCGCTCCAAGGTCATCAACGCTCGGGCTCAGTTTCGGTGACCTCATCTTCAGCACCGCAGCCGCCCAGGACCTTGCGCCGGCCACCGAGTCGGGCGGTCGGCTCTGGAATTCGACTAGGCAGCCCTGCCCCCTATGGCACTATTTCGGGCTACGTACCGCCAGGAAAAACGACGACAGCTCCATCCAGGAGCGTTATCGGCTCTGTGAATCCCCCAATAGAATCTTGGCATGGGGGACATAACGGCTCGGCCCGAGAGGGTCGATAATTACGCGCTAAATGCCGTTCGTGCCGCTGCTGCGTTTCTTGTCGTCGCTGGTCATGCTCGAGGTTTTCTTTTCGTAGGTCGGGAAGACGCGCCTGCAGACATACTCACTCAGGGCGCTCTCGCACTATTCGGCCTGGGCCATGGGGCTGTACTCGTCTTCTTTGTTCTCAGCGGGTACTTTGTCGGGGGCAGCGCCCAAAGAGGCCTGGCCAGAGGCGCGTTTTCGGCCAAGTCATACGCCATCAGTCGGCTCACACGTCTGTGGATAGTTCTCATTCCCGCCATACTTCTGACAGCCATCCTTGATTGGTTCGGACGAACCTATTTTGGGGGTGCCGCTTTTTACGACGACAGCCGCAACGCTGCCACTAACTCTGGCTGGCCGATTGCACTTGGAAATATCGCCTTCCTGCAACCGATGCATGTCCCGTCATTCGGGTCAAACGAGGCCCTGTGGTCATTGACCTATGAAGCGGCGTACTACGCGATTCTGCCTCTGCTGCTCGCCGGTTTCTGGTACGCACGGCGACTGAGAGTGAGAATTCTCGTTACGGCGGCCGGAATTGCACTGATTGTCTTCTTCGGCTGGAACGTGCTCAGCCTGTTTCCTGTCTGGCTCCTTGGTGCGGCAGTCGCATTCCTAGACGGAAGTATCCGGAGTCGTTTGGCCGGGGTCTCGCCCGTTCTGCTAACGATATTGCGAGTTCTAAACTTGCTCGCCTTGGCTGGAGCAATGGTCGCGGATAAGGTTGCGGGCGGCAGCCCCGTAAACACTCCATTCACTAGCTATGTCGTAGGCATTCTGGCGGCCTCGCTCGTTGCATTACTACTTCCAGACCTTTGGCCGCGCAAGGCTGGGGGACGTCATCTGCTGGGCCTGTTTTCCCGCCTTGCGGGGTCCTCATACTCGCTCTACGCGATTCACTACCCGTTACTGACCCTGATAGCCGTTGCCGTGAGTCCGAGAGGGGTCACTGGTTCCTGGCAACCGTCACTCGGATCCTGGTCCGGTTTTGTCATTATCATCGTTGCGCTGACAACAGCCGGCTGGCTCTTCTCTCTCATGACCGAGGGTCACACCGATGTCGCTCGTCGGACGGTAGCCGCGCTATTGTCCGTTTCGTTCAGAAATAGAGTTTTCAATCGGGCATCGGCCGACCTCGACCGCTGACCCTTTGTTGGCTGGGTAGAAATGAAAGCGCTCGGGAGTGCGCCGAGTTCAGCCAGCTCAGTCGGCTAGTGGTGTCAAGGGGCTGTGAGGGCCACATTTATTGTTTCAAACTCAATCGGGGTGACCTTTCCGAGGTGGTGACGGCGCTCAGCGAAATTCCCCAGTCTTGCTCATTGAAGCTCCCCAGGTCGCGGGGTTAGGTTAGCGGAAGTTTGTGCCGGTTGTCACGCGGCGGAGTTCGTTGGATTGGGCGGCGTGGTTGCGGAGCCGGTAGGAGCCGCCGTCGAGGGTGACGACGACGGATCGGTGCAGGAGCCGGTCGAGCATCGCGGCGGCGACGGTGGTGTCGCCGAGGATCTCGCCCCAGGCGCCGACGGGCCGGTTCGTGGTGATCACGATCGACGTTTTCAGGTAGCGCTGGTTGATGACTTGGAACAGTGCTGATGCGGCCTCGGCGGGCAGCGGAAGGTAGCCGAGTTCATCGATGACGAGCAGCGTTGGGCCGGCGAAGAACCGCATCATCGTGCCCCATTTGCCTTCGATCGCGGCGCGGTGGCAGCGGGCGGCGAGGTCGGCGGCGGAGGTGAAGTAGGTGCGTTAGCCGGCCGTCACGGCGGCATGGCCAAGGCCCGTGGCGATGTGCGTTTTCCCGACTCCGGGCGGTCCGATCAGCAGCACGTTGGTCGCGGTCTCGAGGTAGCGGCAGGTGCCGAGCTCAGCGAGCAGGGACCGGTCGATGCCAGAGGCGGCGTCGAGGTCGAAGTCGTCGAGGGTGGCGCCGGTGGGGAGGTTCGCGAAGCGGAACCGGCCGGAGAGGCGGCGGGCGTCGGTCGCGGTGACCTCGATGGAGAGCAGGCGCTCGAGGGCGTGGGTGAGGCTCCAGCCCTCAGCTTGGGCCTGGTCGAGGACGCTCGGCAGCGCCTCGGCGGCGTCGGCGAGCTTGAGCTCGGTGAGGTGGCCGCGCAGCTGCTGATAGACGCTCGCCGGTGTCGTGGTGTCCATGGCCGGCGGGTTGGTCGAGGTAGCGAGTGGTGTGTTCATCGGAGGGTGTTCCTGTTCTTCGCGGCCGTCTCGTAGGCGGCCAGGCTGATCACGGTGGTGGGTTCGGTAATGCCGGTCAGCGCCATCGCGGCGCGGCGCGCGGCGGTGCCCGGTGGAATGCGTTCCTTCTTCCGGTGTGGCCAGCCGGGAGGGGCTGCGGCCAGGGCGATCGTCTCCAGTGCGGTGACGTGTCCGCTGTCGCGGATCGTCACCCCGAGGCCAGCCTCCGCGACGGTGTGCCGGGCGAGGACGACCCCAGAGACGGTCGCGATGTCGATGGTCGTCGCGCCGAGGCGTTGGTGGACGACGACGCGGGCCGCGGCCAGTTCCGGCGGCACCGAGTACCGGTTCCCGCGCCAATCGATCAACGCCTGCCGTGTCGCGGTGCGTTGCTCGGTCACGACGACCGGGAACAGTGTCGGCGGCAACGGTTGGAGTCGTTCCGCGGCGAACATGACCGCGGCTGTTGTGGATCCGTCGCGTCCCTCGCGGCGCCGGCCGTCCTGGCCTCTGGCGAACGCGGTCAGGCGTTGCTGGGCTTGCTCGAGGGTGACGTCGTCGGGGAGGTTGTGCCACCAGCGCTGCGCGGCGGTGTGGTTGTTCTTCTCGACCACGCCCTTGCGGTTGCCCGAACGGGGCCGGCAGGCGACGACGGTGACGGCGTGGTGCTTGGAGAACGCGGCGAACATCGGCGTCAGATCACTCGTCCCGGCCTTCAGCACGGTGGTCATCCGGTCGAACCGCCAGGACTTCGTCACCCCGCCAAGCAGCCCCAGCAGGACCGTCATCGCGGCCAGCAGGTGGGGCAGGTCCATCGACGGGGAGATCACTGCCCGCCAAAGCCCGGAGTGCGCCAGGGAGCCCACGAGCATGTAGGCGCGTTTCGTCGGGAACGCCCAGTCGGCTGGGGCGTCGGGCTGCTCGACCCAGTCGAACTGGGTCTCCTCGCCGGGCGGGTGCTCGATGATCGCGTTGGGCCGCTTGGTTACGTGGGCGCAGGCGGTGCAGGCCGGCCGCAATGCCCGGTCCCGGATCTGGCGAGTCAGGGTCTGATACGACCCCGAGAAGCCCAGCGGGACGAGCTCGTCGAGCAGCGTCGCCGCCCAGAGATGCGGGTCCTCAGTCAGCCTCGCGGTGACGTAGTCGACGAACGCGTCGAACGGGTCCGGGACGGCGCGGTGACGCACTCCTGGGGTGCGTTGGCCGGCGAGATAGGCGCGGATGGTCTTGCGGTCGTGGTCGGTGCGGCGGGCGATCTCACTGATCGTCATCCCTTGCCGTTTGAGCGCGTGGATGTCCACGTCGTCCTCCTCTGAAAGCATAGGAGTAGGGCCTTTCTTGAAGCTGGTGTGTGGTCGAAGACCATCAGCATCGAGGAAGGCCCGCTTCTATGTGCGGAAGCGACCCGGAGTGGGGAATTTCAGTGAGCAGATCTGGGGAATTTCAGTGAGCGCCGTCAGTGGTGTTGCCGGCGCTTGCGGTGGTAGGTGCGCTCGATGCAGATCACCATCGCCAGGCGCAGTTCTCCCGGGACGACCACCGCAGCCGATCGAGGACGTTCTTCTGTAGCAGGGCGAAGAACGACTCCATCGCATTGTTGTCACGGCACGCGCCAACGCGGCACATCTTGATGATGACATCTTTCCGACGAAGACGAATCTCCAGAGGTCAGGAGCCAAACCGGGGCGGCCCACACTGTCACATGGTGCTTGGAATCCACCCACCAGTGTGTTTGCCACTTGTGGTCGAATTCTCGACCGGCGTGATTCGCCTGTCGCGGTGAACCGACGTCACCTGCGTATCGTGTCGCACTACGACCCACCACACGAGAACGAAGACTATCAATAGGGGGCTAGTTGGCGACAGCAACCATCCTTCGAAAAAGCTATGAACAACTGCGGCTAACGTGAAACCCACCCCCAGCAGGCCCGCCTTCCTTGAGTACGAGAGCAGTGCTACCCACATGACTATGACCGCTATGAGGCCACCAACGCCCGCCGTCGCTAGCGCCCGCATCGGACTGCTTGCGATCTCGACCTCCTCATTGCCCACTCCGATGCCAATTAAAGGAGATGAACGGAATAATTCGATCGCTATCTCAAACGTTTCTGCACGGGAATACGTAACACGTAACAATCCGTCTAGAACCGAAAGGCTCTGAGGCAGAGCGAGGGCCACGATGAACCCAAGGGCGAGCAAACCAGTCATCACAAGAAACCCCGTGGCAGTTAGTTTTTTCATCACGAGGAAGATCAACAGGATCGCCAACGCCAACGCGCTCCCCCGGCTGGACGTCCATACGACGCACACGCCGGCCAGCGCAAGAATAACCATTTTCAGCCCTATGTGCCGTATGACGACGATGGCGAGTGACCCCAACAGGAACGCATAGAACCCCAGCAGGTTTGCGTTCGAGGTAAGGCCACGCAGCCTCCCCCCTGCAATCGCAACCTCGGGTATCACGAGCCCGGAGATGAGAGACCCGACTACCGTTATCCCCAAGGCCAGCACTAACGCGATAGTGACAATTCTTCTGGGGACAGCAACAGCAGTGGCCACAACCGCCAGAGCGAGCATAACGAGGCCGATTCCATAAAAGATGAAATTCGCCGCTTGGCCGTGGAAGGCAAAGCCGAGTAGCAGGAATGCCAGAAGCGATCCAACCACCCACGGAAGCCACACCCGCAACTCAGCAAAATTTCTCTTGCTGTCTGGCGGAACACCGGTGACATTCGAGGGCCGCTGGAGGCTGCACAGGCACAACAAGGAGATTCCGAGAATACGGAACAAGACCGACGTGGCAGGACTCACAGTGAATGCCGTCGACGAGGAAAGAATGAAAAGAACGCCGAACGTGAACGGTGCTAGCGCTCGCACCGTAGAGTTCAGTAACGCGACCAGGGAGCCGCATATCGCGATAAGTGCAATCGCGAAACCGGTAGGTCCTGCGGCTGCCTGCCATCCAGCCGCTGCTGCCACTAACGCCCCTGTGACCGGTGCCAAAACTCTATGCGTTAGTGGTGAAACTCCCAAAGGGAAGATCCTTTCAGGCAGTGCATCATGGACGGGCTAAACCAATCTACCGAGGCCAACAGCACCTCGAATTCACCTGTCAAAAGGATTGTGGCATCGAAGTGGCTTTCGGGCAGCGTGTTCCATCTCGACTTTAGCGGATCGTGTTGACATGCTCACCTCAACTACCTTGGGTGCCGTGCGCCCACGTCTGGCCATCTTCACACTCCAAAGCTTGGTGGAGTGTTGCGACGAGACCGAGAACTCGCCTGGCGTTTCTGGCCCTGTTTTCAGTTGGCGTTAACACAGCCACTCACCGAAGTGAGTATTGAGCCCGCTTCACATAAGTAGCAGTGTGAATCAGAGTTCCGACCCGCCCGCGTGTCGGGGCTTCTGGACGAAGTCGGGGCGCGTCATCAACGCAAAGACATGCTCTCCCTTATCCAGGTCACGCCAGCTGTTGAAAGCGGCTCCTGCGGCTCGACGCCGTTCGAGAACCTCATCGGGTGACAGCGCCGCGAACAAATCGATGGCGATGCCCCACTCCTGTGGATCTCTACTTCCTAGGACTTGGCAGCCAGCGTTTCTGAGGACGCCTGTCCAAGGCGTCACGTCGGAGCACATAACCGGACAACTCACAGAGAGTGCCTCCGCGATCACGTGGCCGAAATTCTCCCCTGCGGTTGGAAAGACGAAGACATCGCCCCTAGCGAAGGTTGCGCGTACGGCTTCTGGGGGGATTGAGCCATGCAAATTGCACAGCACGTTCGCTGGAAGTTCATCTATCAATTCCTGGCAGCCGTTGACGTACTGCCGATCTTCGACATTCCCGTAAACATCGAGGGTGATCGCCGACTGCGTGAGCATGAGGCTGCGCAGCAACACATCGAGGCCTTTCATCGGATGCAGCCGGCTCACAAAGACGATTCGCAGTGAATCACTACCGCGAGCCTCCCGCGGCAACTGAGCCACGATCGGTAGCGCAGTCTCGTCCTCGCGAACAAGGACGCGCGCAACCTCGCCGAACACCGCTCTTATGTCCTCGGCCTCGTTCGTGGACGACGCGTGCCAGACAACGCCGCGGTGCAACCCCAACATCTTGTAAACGGAAACTGCTATTCGCTTCTTGAGAGGCCTGATGGCCAGTGCTCCGCGGCCGAACTCTCCCCTGGGCGCCAGCAGAATCTGAGCCCCACGCCAAAACCCGATGTGTCCAAGGAGCTGCGGGAACAGGGAAAACCTCGAACTGAAGAAACTGTTGTAGTACGTCACCTGCGGGCGTTTCTTCCGGACTGCACGTAAACCGAGCAAATAGGCATGAAGCGAGGATGCCGTGCCGTAGTAAACACTGACGCCGTCAACAACTGACCACTCATTACCTGTGACCTGAAGCGGATTGGATTGATGCAAGTCCCGATCAGAGGTGAAGACAAACGCCTCCATGTTTGTTGGCACTGAATCCACCAAGGCCTTTATCGTACGAATTGGCCCCCCTCCGAGAGTTGCTGGCGGGAACAGCGGTGCGAAAACGGCGAACTTACTGGGCACAATCATTGAACGTCGACTTTCAGCACTCATTGATTCACATCGCCAACCGGCGGGGCCGCGATGGCACTCCACGGCGCCCCAACCGTCGCCAAACCGCGACCACGTGTCACGTTGTCCCACAAATACTGAGCCGCGGCCCTCGGCGATATAGCCGCCTGTGACCAGCCCTCCAGCCGTGCTCTTGATTCGGCTGATATCGGCGAGGAGCTCAGACGCCCGACCAACGCTCGAGCAAGTTCAATTGGTTGTCCCGCCTGGATGACGTCACCTTGCAATGCAGAGCGGACAAGGTCCGACGCGCCGGACTGCCGACTCACGACTACTGGGGTACCTGCCATTAAGGACTCGCTCACAACCGCACCCCAGCCGTCGTACTTGCTTGTGAGAACAAGCAAGTCGCTGCCTGCAATTTTGCGGAGGACGTCGAAGTTCGCCATACTTCGTGTGAAAAACACCCGACTCTCGACGCCCAGGTCCTTCGCAAGTCTGATGCTTGATTCCCACAGCGGGCCGTCTCCCACGATACTCAGTTCCCACGAATCCGCCGGAGTCATCGCGAGTGCTTGGATGAGTACCTCGGGGTCCTTTCGCGTCGTCAGACTGCCAACGAATATTATGCGTGGCCTCTTCTGATCAGACTGTTTCGCCTCCGAATCGGGCCCATCAACGAAATATCCAAAAGGAGCAATCTTGCTTGGTTCGCAACCCAAAGACGTGAATTGTCTTCTGGCTAAGTCACCGCACGCAAATAGAGTGTCAATGTTTCGAAGGGGTCGGCGCCGCAGACCGAATCTGAGCGCTCGCAAGGAGCCTCGAATGCCTCGTGGATCCCACGGCTCCGTAATAATCGCAACGTGATTGTGTGGGCCCCGAGTTATCGCCGTGAACGCCCTGCGCACAGCCGGATATGCGCTCACTCCTGAAAACACATGTGCCATAGCGCCGCGGGTCGACTCAACCAATTTCATCCGGTTGCTTTCGGAAGGTTCGATGAGCAATTCTGCATCGCCGTAGTCGATGTCTTGCCAACCCATTGCCAACCGGTCTGCGGATACGTCCTCCGCAACCACAATAAGAACCCGCTTGCCGAGGCCGGTCGCCAGCGCCCGCATTAGCGGAGCTTGATGAAGAGACGGCATGTTCTGCCAGAAGACAAGGTCATAGTGTGCTTCCACAGAGGCTCCTCGTTGCGAAAAAAAGAAAAACACATGCTGCTGGCCCGGCACTTGATCGACCCCAGGGGGGCATACGACTCCGAGGAGAGCACTCCTCAGGCATGAGCTCGTGTGAACCACAGCCGGTCCGCCAGCCAGCGTGCCAGATGCGGTCTGTGGCTCACGTACGCGCTCTATTACCTCCGAAGCCCCGCACGAAAGTTATGCGTGGCAGCCGTCGAGCGAATGAAGTTCACGGTCCTACGAGAGGTGTCCGACACTTCATACCCGCTCGGGATAGCTGTGGACATGGGAATGAGGCCTTCAGAAAGAACCATGGCAACGGTATCGAGAATCGATTCTTCCGTCACACCCGCTGTGATGATCGCTCCAGCGTCCAAGGCTTCAGGCCGTTCGATGGAGTCGCGAAGCGTTAGAGCCGGAAACCCGAGAATACTCGACTCTTCGCTGATTGTGCCGCTATCGGAGAGCACAAGCCTTGCGGACATCTGAAGTTGAACGTAGTCGTTGAAGCCAAAAGGAGGATGGAAGGTCAACGAGTCCTTCAGTTCAGCGGCGACCGTCTCAAGACTTTTGCGCGTGCGCGGGTGCGTCGAGACAAGCACTGGAATGCCGTAATCACGCTTGAGCGCCACCAATGCCGCCAGAACGGAAGTCAGCCGCTGGTGGTTGTCGACATTCTCTTCGCGATGGAGACTCACTAAGAAGTACTCCCCCGCACTTAGTCCTTGCCGTTCCAAGACGTTGCTCGCGGCAATTGCCGACGCATTGCCGTCAAGAACCTCCCGCATAGGGGAACCAGTGAACAATATTCGCGACGGATGGATGCCCTCGGCAAGCAGGTTTCGCCGCGCGTGCTCCGTGTAGACCAGGTTGTAATCTGCAATGTGATCTACCAGACGCCGGTTCGTTTCCTCTGGGACGTTCTCATCAAAGCAACGATTGCCAGCTTCCATATGGTAGACGGGCACTTTCAACCGCTTGGCAATTAGCGCTGAGATGCAACTATTTGTATCGCCCAAAATGACCATGGCGTCAGGGCGCTCTTTGAGAAGTACCTCTTCGGTCTTTGCGAGGATAGACCCGAGAACCCTCCCGAGCGACGAGGTGTCAGCCGCCAGGAAGTAATCCGGCCGGCGAAGTCCAAGATCCTCGAAGAAGACCTCGTTCAGTTCGTAGTCATAATTCTGCCCAGTGTGGACAAGGACGTGGTCCGTGTACTTGTCCAATCTCTTGATGGTCGAGGCCAACCGAATGATTTCCGGGCGGGTGCCCACGACAGTCAGAACCTTTAATCGGGCGGTCATTTCAGCACTACCTCTTCAATTGTGTCGGGCGAACTAGGGTTGAAAATGTCATTTGTCCAGAAGGATGTATACAGGAGATCTGGCCCAGTATTCGTAATCGTGTGTGCCCACATCGTGGGCATGTCAACAGCGACAGGTTCATCGCCTGTCACCTCAAACTCAAAAATCTCATCAGTGAACAACTTGCGCAGCGCAATAGTCGCAGACCCAGCAAGAACGGTGAATCGCTCGATCTTCCGGCGGTGAAAGTGATCACCCCGGCTGATCCCTGGTTCTGTGGTGGAAAACGACGATTGGCCAGAACCGCCATGGGAGCGAATGATTTCGAAGAAGGAACCTCGCGCGTCCGAGTGGCGGGTGAGCCGAACGGGTGCCTGAGCGGGGAAGACGTAGGAGCGATACGTATTGAAGAGGTCACGGTCGAACTTGGCCGCGACGTCGGGGATCTCTCCCCGCCTATAGACGGTGTGGATCTCCGTGAGACGAGCAAGTAGCCCGGAGACGCTCTCGTGAGCTTCAAGCCCCTGTGCTGCTGTGACGTCGCCTGCACCGATGAGCAAATCGGCCGCATCCTGTGCGTGCAAGAGAGTCAGGATCTTGTCATCGGCCACGGTTGGCGACTGACCCTGTGCCAGCATGTGGCTGAAAGTCGCGGTCACCGCATTGTAAAACGGACGGCCGTGTTCACCAAAGAGATTGGGCAGGGATATTTCTTGGAAGTCCGCGCCAACCTTGTCCGCCGCAGTCCGCAGGATGCCTGCCGCCGCGGCCTTCGCATTTCCGTATACGCTTCCATTGCCTGCCTGGGAAGAATTTGCGTACACGATCACAGCGGGCGGTACTTCAGCCCGGCCGATCGCCTCTGCAAGCTGATTGGCAAAACGGCTGTTCCCCCCACTCACCTCAGCATCAGAGCCTCGATTCACGCCAGCAAGGTGTACGAGACGAGTCGAAGCGGATATCGCGCAAGCAGCCGTCTCCCCGTCGAAGGCGTCCCCAACCGGGATTGCCGTAGTCTCCATCCCAAGACCTTGTAGGGCAGCACGGACGTGCCACCCGAGGAAACCATTCGCCCCAGTCAATGCAACGTGTTTCACCATCTACAGATCCTGTTCGGCCCGAAGACCCGCAGCGACCAGCTCTGCTCGCACCTCAGGCAGAGTCAAGAGCAACCCCTGAACCTCACGCAAATTCATCCGTGACACCGTATGGGAGTCATAGTTCTCGAACTGCGTCTGTTGGGTGTCGCCCTGCTCAACGTAGATGCTGTAATTCAGGTCACGATTGTCGGCACGGATCCGGAAGTAGTCCCCCATGTCCTGGGCGCGGGCCAACTCCTCGCGGCTTGCCAGCGCCTCGGACAGCTTCTCTGCGTGGCGGGTACCGATCACTTCGACTCTGGAGGGCGAGCGGAATAGAAGAATGAGCGCTTGGGCGAGATCTCCCATAGTGGAGGACTTCGCTTTGCGAATAAATAGGTCACCCTGCAGTGCGTTGTGAAATGCATACTCAACCAAATCGACCGAGTCAGCGAGAGACATCATGAAGCGTGTCATGTCGGGGTTCGTGACAGTAAGGTTCTTGCCCGCCTTCAACTGTCGAATGAAGAGAGGAATGACTGAGCCGCGCGAGTACATGACATTGCCGTAGCGCACGCACGACACGGTTGTCTCCGCCTTTGGGTTATTTAGACCGTAAGACTGAGCAACCTTTTCCATCATTGCCTTGCTCATACCCATGGCATTGACCGGATAGACGGCTTTGTCTGTACTCAGGCACACAACAGATCTAACTCCGGCATCGTCCGCCGCGCGCACCACGTTCTCGCTGCCGAGGATGTTCGTCTTAACAGCCTCCATCGGGAAGAATTCGCATGAAGGAACCTGTTTCAACGCTGCAGCATGGAAAACGTAATCAACGTCGCGCGTGGCGCGTTCAACGCTTTGGTAGTCGCGAATGTCACCGACGTAGAAACGAACCCGAGGATCAGAGATCTCACTCCGCATGAGGTCCTGTTTTGCCTCATCTCTGCTGAGTATCCGAATCTCGTCCACGTCCCGCGTCAGCAGTTTCTTCGTAACGGTGTGACCGAACGACCCGGTTCCGCCCGTGACGAGCACCTTCTTATCTGCGTACCGTGATGTCATTGTGCACTAGCCCTTCTCATACCCAGATAGTGGAGGGATGCCTCCACCAAAATCTTCTCAATTGCACCCACGCCGCTGTCGATTGACATTGTCGAGCGGTAATACTCCCAAGCGTTTCGCCCCATTTCCAACCTCCGAGCGGCGTCCGTTGAGCCCGCGTCTGTGAACGCCTGTGCGAGCTGCTCAACATCCTCCGGATCACAGGCGTAGCCGATGCCGTTGCTCCGGACCATGTCTTGGACGTCCCCCCGAATGGCGGTAATGACTGGAATACCGTGTGAGAGACTTGCCTGCAGTTTCGAAGGAATCGTGCCCTCGAATATGGGTCGGTCCTTGAGGGAAACAACCTGAAAGTCAGATTGCGCATGGATTACTTCCATGAGTTCCGGGGCCACCCTTCCTTTGAAGTGGACGTTATAGGCGTCGAGTTCAAGTGCCAGCGCACGCAGTCGTTCCTCAGCCACACCGGACCCAACAATCGTGACCATGACGTGGTCCAGATGCTTCACGGCGTTTGCCGCGCGAATGACGGTGTCAAGCGATTGATGGTCACCGAGGTTGCCGGCATACACGATGGATACCTTCCCCGTGTCGACTGGTTCAACGCGCGGAGCGGCCAGCGGGTCTTCTGATGCGTCCCAGTTCAGAACGGTGTGAAGGCGATCGGCCGGCACACCTCGGGAAGAGAGCATTCGTGACATTGACGGAGCGATGGCGATCGTGGCGGACGCGGTTCGGTAGAGAAAACGCAGCCACGGGTTGAGAATTCCGCTCAGAATGCGCTTGGTGATTCCCGCTCCGACCATGGACGAGTCAGTGACTGATTCAGGCCAGAGATCCTGGATGTGAAGCACATACGGGGTGCCGAAAAGCGCCCGCCAAACGGACGGACCGATCGCGGGAGTCATTTGAGTGGCGTACACGTAGACAACGTCAGCAGAACGAACGAAACCACGTGCGGCCGCAGCACTCCCCGCGAAGGTGAGGTAGTTAGCAAACCTGGTGATGGGGTTATAGGAGTGGCTGATAACCATGGGGACGCGGCGAACCCTGATGCCGTCGACCCACTCCGTTGTAGGCAATCTATGACGATAACCCGGAAACAAATTGCCGTCCGGGTAATTCGGGTAGCCCGTGATCACCCGGACTTCATGACCGCGCGCCGCCAGCCCGCGCGCCAGTGTGTCGGGGATGCGGATGGCTTCGGGCGCGTAGTACTGCGAAACTATTGCGATCCTCAATTCCTGCGGCCGCCTGCTTCTGACTTACGATTTTCGAGATACCACGACACTGTGCGCAGGATCGAATCCGCGAAGGCGTGAGGGGGCGTCCAGCCCCAATCAGTTGAACTGGAACCAGGGGTGACCTCAAGTGATTCGGTGAGGCGGCTGACAATCGCCGACTTGCCGGTGAGGCGACCGCCCAGGCGCATGAGCGCGAGTGGCAGGGGGAAGACTCGCGACTTCTTTCCCATGGCTGAAGTCATCTCCCTCAGCAGCTGAGGCGTTGACGGGCTGAAGGCGTCGCCGGCAAGGATCAGCGCTCCCGCTGCACGCGGGTCCACGGCACATTTCTCCAGCAGATCGACGAGATTCCAGACGGACACCATCGTGCGCCGGTTCCGAAGTCCACCCAGGGGCAACGGCACACCCCCGTGCACGAGCGACAACATCTTGGCGAAGTTGCCCTTGACACCGGGCCCGTAGACCAATGGTGTGCGAACGATCACGATTTCAAGATCCGAGTCGCGCTCCACCTTGCGAAGCTCGATTTCTGCTTCGTGTTTGGAGATGCCGTAGGGATCGTTCGGCGCCAGCCGGTCCGAAGCCGTGAAACCCCTGCCGGCAGTGCTTTCACCGTTGACCTTGATGCTGCTCAAGAACACCAAGCGTGAGACGCCCTGTGCCGCGGCCGCTCGCGCGAGAGCCGCCGTGGCCAGAGAGTTGACCCGGCGAAACTCGCTGAGCGGGTCGGCGGACGTGTCGTTCATGACATGAACTCGTGCTGCGAGATGGATGACAACGTCGAAGCCTTGAAGCAGACCCGTCCAGTCGGTGGCCCCGGACAAGTCACCCATGACGACCTCAGTCGTTCGCTCTGGTGCTGAACCCTGAGATCGCACGCCACCACCAACGGTGTGGCCAAGGCTCTCCAAGTGGGAACTCAGATGGCGCCCAACAAAACCGTTTGAACCCGTTACGAGGATCTTCATGAGACTCTAACTTTCTGGATGTGCTCGCTGTGCCATTGAGCGCTTTTTCCGAAGGCGGCACCGAACCAGAGGTAGCCAAACGTGATCGCGCCCAGCAGGACCAGCCACAGCGCCCAATACTCGGGGAGCATCAGATTCATGATTCCGACCGCGCCGGTCAGCAGGCTTGAACCGGCCACGATCGCCGAGACTCTGAGGTGGGACATCCCACCATCCGTCAGACGCTGATAGGTATGCCCTCGGTGCGCCTCAAACCATCGTTCACCACGAAGAATTCTGCGACCCAGCGTGGCTCCGGTGTCAGCCAGGTAGATGGCCAGCGGCCCAAGAACCGATAGTACCGGTACGCCATTCGTGATTGCCGCGACCGCAATTATTCCGATAGAGCCGCCGAGCAGATAGCTGCCGACGTCGCCGAGGAACATGCTTCTACCGAATAGGTTCCAGGGAAGGAAACCCGCGAACGCCAGCGCCACGACAATTCCCGCCAGCCACAGCCAAGGCATATCGAGAACCCCACCGAAAACAGCGAATACGGCCCCCACAGCGGCGCCGTGGAGCCCTGACATCCCATTCACGCCATCCATGAAGTTCGCGACGTTGATGTAACCGGCTACTCCGATGGCATATACCGGCACCGTCCACCACCAGCCGCCCGAAGCAACGACAACTACGCAGGCACCGGCGACACCAATGGCCAGCTGAAGACCAGCACGCAGCAAAAGTGGAACGCCTCGGAGATCTTCGAACCAACCCAAGGTGCCAGAGGCGAGAGCGACTGAGAGAATTATCAGAAGCAGCGCCGGATCCCGGGTTTCCCCGAAGGCCGCGAGTAGCGCCAAGCCCACAGTGATCGAGAGCAGGGGGGCCAAGCCCGCACCGCGGATGGCCGAACCTGTGTGGGACGACCGCTCATTGGAGATGTCGAGGACATTCAGTCTCACGAGAAGAGGCTTGACCAACACAGGCGCCACCAACGCCAGGATCAGCACCATAACCAGTGCGAATACGACTCCTGGAGTCATGCTGTGGCCACGGCCTTCACAGATTTGACGGGGAAATCGCCTCGTTCCGCCGAGCACCGGAGACTCCACACCTCTTTGTCGAGGTCATCCGGCCGGATTTGCGCAATTCTGGCGTGAGTGATCTTCGGGTGGATTGGCCGTGCATCCGTTTCGTGGTCGCCGATGAGTTCTTCGTGCAGCTTCTCCCCGGGGCGCAGGCCGGTGTAGATGATCTCGATGTCCTTGCCCGACATTTCGATCATGCGCTGGGCCACGTCTAAGATTCTGACCGGCTCGCCCATGTCGAGGATAAGCACCTCGGCGGGCCCACCGATACCGCCGGCCTGGATGACCAGCTGGCACGCCTCAGGAATGGTCATGAAGAAGCGGGTGACGTCGGGATGGGTGATCGTCAGCGGTCCGCCAGCCTCGATGAGGGTGGTGAAGGTGGGCAGCATCGAGCCACGGCTGCCGATGACATTGCCGAAGCGAACCGAGAGGTATGCGCGCTTGGATTCCTGGGCGGCCCACGCCGTGAGCTTCTCGGCCACACGTTTGGAATGACCGAGCACACTCGTGGGGTTCGCGGCCTTGTCGGTGGAGATGTTCACGAACGTGGTCACGCCGACCGCCTGGGCGGCTTCCAGCACATTCAGCGTGCCGAGCACATTGGTCTTCCACGCCTCGTCGGGGTACTGCTCCAGCATCGGAAGGTGTTTGAGGGCCGCGGCGTGAAAAACCACCTCGGGTCGACGCTCGGCAAAGATGACATTCAGGGCCTCGGCATCGCGGATGTCCGCGAGCACCACGTCTTTGGTGTCGAGAAGCCCGTGACCGAGGATGGAAATCTGAGTGCCCTGAAGGCCGGTCTCATCGCGATCGAGCATGATGAGTTCGCTCGGGCCGAACTTGGTGATCTGACGGCACAGTTCAGAGCCGATGGAACCGCCGGCACCCGTGACCAGCACGCGTTTGCCAGCGAGATAGCCTGCGATCGACTCAACGTGGGTGTCAACGGGGTGACGACCGATCAGGTCTTCGATCGAGATATCGCGCAGGTCGTTGAGGCGGGACTTGCCGTTGAGTAGATCTTCAAGGGGAGGAAGAACCAAAACCTTGAGATGTGCGGCCTTGGCGGCATCGGTAATGTCACGCAGCAAGGAGGCATCGGCCTTGGCAATGGCCACGACCAGCGCAGTTGCCCCGGTGGCTTGAGCCGCTGCGGAGAGGGAAGCACGTGAACCGACGACGCGAACGTCATGGAGCCACAGATTGCGCTTGCGCGGATCGTCGTCGATGAGCCCCACCGCCAGGAATGGCGAGTTTCGGTCGGTGGTCATGCGCCGAGCAATCGACGCCCCCATGTAGCCGGCGCCGAAGATCAGGGCCTTCTGAATGTCATCTTTGGGAACCACCGACCGTTCCACCAGGAGACGCTTGACGTAGCGCACGCCACCCATCAAGACGAAGGCCATGGGCAGAGCGATGAAGACCGTGCTGCGGGGAATGCCCACCACCGTGCCGGCGACAGCAACCGGGATGCCCAGGATGACGGTGGACGCGAGAACGACCCCGAGCAGCGCCCGCACCTCGGAAAAGCTCCCGTAGATGTGGCGCCCCTGGTAAAGGTGGTTGGCACCGCCCGCAAGAAACTGAACCAGGCACGCAGCCGCGCACAGCGCCAGCAGCGGCCCTAGGTCAATCAGCCGCAAGTCGAACTCATAGCGAAGAATCTCCGCCAGAAACAGGGCAACAACCCAAGCTCCCGCATCGAACGCAAACTGAGTGCCGAACCGCACCAGCGGCACCGACCCGTGCAGTTCCTGCATCCGGGTCGTTGCAAAGTCGCTTACTGCCATGTTGTGCCCCCATCGCTCGAACTACTCACTACGTCCCCCGCCCACAGCCAGAAAATTCCATCGGCGCTTGCCACTGCCAGGTCGCTCGGCGTCACTCCCGCCTCACGGCACCCGCTCGGGGTCAGCGCCCCTTCGAGCTCGTCAGACGTCACAAGCAGCTGTGCGCCCGCGCAGCCGGCCTGCTCGGTTGCCACGATGATGTAGCCGTCGTCGCTGACGGTCAGGTTTGCGGCACCGGGAAGAGCGACCCCGGGCCCGTAGGTCGCGGCACCATCGCCGGTGCGAAAGAGGGAGCCGTCTGAGCAAAGCAGGGCAGCCGTCGAGTTGGTGCGGGGTGCAAGTGCGATCACCGCGGAACAGGGTGCGGCGAATAAACCTGCCGGGCTGTGCACGCTCGCTCGGTCGGCCGGGTCGACATACCAATCGGCACCGACGCGATCGGGGTATTCCTGCCACTGGTCGCCGGCCACGAAGGTAGTCACGCGTTGCGGGGTGCAGTCTGCGGCCGTGAGCGTGACCATGGAGGCCTCCGACTCGCTGGAGATAGTGATCGACAGGATGGAGGAGGAATCGGTGTCGGCCGAAGCGTCGAGTGCTGTCCAGGTCTCACCGGCGTCGGTGGAGAGCTCCGGGTTCGCGGTGGCCGCGGGGCAGTCACCGGTCGTGGCACGCCAGAGTGTGGACGCGTCGAGGGCGGTGAGGATACGGCTAGGGGTCGAAGATTCAATTGCCGTGGGCTCGACAGGCTCGACCACCGGCTGCTCCGTTGCCGCGGGCTCTGCGGTCGGCGTCGTGGTCTCGGCAGGCTCGACCGCCGTGCCCGCATTGGCGGAAGGCTTCGACGCGGTGAGTGCAAAGGACACCAGGGCAACGTCGAACAGCAAGAACACGGCCAGACCCGCAATGAGCAGGCGACGGCGAAGCACGCTGTCGCGGTTCTTGCGACTCTCAGGTCTATTTCCTCCCACGGCGTTCACTAGCTCGGCTGCACCGTTGCGGCTCTATGGAACAGGGCAGTGACAGCGTTAATGGCCGGCACGAGCTGCTGGGCGGACTCCACATAGACCTCGTCGCTACGGCGATAGGGGTCAACGACGTCGTCGTCATCGGCCGATAACAGGGGGGCGACAGCGCCACGCTGAGACGCGGCCAACCCGATCAGAGTGGAGAGGCGCCCAACAAGGTCATCGAGGGGTAGAGCGGCAGCCTCGTCGAGGTCGTCATCGGTGAGGTCCGCAACGAGACGCGCGAACTCGCGGATCGTGAACGTGTAACGGATGGCACGTGGCACAAGCTCAACGATGGCGCGTCGGTGTTCGCGGGACATCGCGAACACCAGGTCGGCGTTCTGCACGTGCTCGGCGGTCAGCTCTTGGGCCACGTGGGCACTCGGGTCACCGCCGAAATGGCGCGACAGGTCGGCGGCTTGCGCTGGCATGCCCTGACCGGTCAGGCCGATTGTTCCGGCACTGGCCAGCTGCACCTGCGGCCACGACGCCAGGCCGACACGTAAGAGCTGTTCGGCCAGCGGCGAGCGGCAGATGTTGCCCGAGCAGACCGTGAGAATGGAGAAGGTCTGCATCACGCGGTTCTCCGTCGGGCCCTGCGGATGCCCCGCCCCGCAGGCGCTGCGGCACCGACAGTGGCTTTCTCTTCCTCGTGAATCGTGCCGTAGCTGTACTGGCCGTAGCCGTAGGAGTCGGGCCCCCTGGTGGGAAGCATGGTGATGACCATGCCGACGAGGCGGCTCCCCGCGCGCTCCAAAGCCTTCACGGCGCTGGTCAGCTCATTGCGCTTCGTGCGCCCGGAGGCCACCACCATGATGGCGCCGCCGCAGAGCTTGCTCAGCACGGCGGCATCCGTGACCAGGAGCAGCGGCGGGGCGTCGATCAGCACCACGTCGAACTCCTCGGTGAGCGCGCCGAGCATGCGGGCCATGGCGGCGGAGCCGAGCAATTCGCTCGGGTTCGGGGGAACGCGGCCGCTGGGCAGAACGAACAGCTTGTTCTTGCCCCACTTCTGCAGAACGTCCGCGAGCTCGGCGCGACCGATGAGCACGTCGGTGAGGCCGACGCCGCCCTCGATGCCCATGTATTCCGCCACGCGTGGCAGGCGCAGGTCCCCGTCGATCAACGCAACCCGGGCGCCGGTCTCGGCGAGGGCGATTGCGAGGTTCGCCGTGGTCGTGCTCTTTCCCTCACCGGGCACCGAACTGGTGACCACGAAGCTGCGCGGGCCACCCTCGATGTTCACGAACTGCAGGTTGGTGCGCAGGCTGCGGAATGCCTCGGCCCGCGGGTTCTTCGGGTCGGTGTGCACGACCAGGGGGCGAAGGCTCGCGCCGGGGTCGTTGGTGATGCCGCCGAGCATCGGTGAGTCGGTGACCAGCTCGATGTCGTGCAGGCTGTGGATGCGGGTGTCGAGCACGCTGCGCAGCACAGCGAGCCCGATGCCGACCGCGAGACCCACCAGAAGGCCGAGGGCGATGTTCAACGGCACGTTGGGGCTGGCCGGCGTGGTCGGCACGATCGCCGGCTGGATCGTTTCGATCTTCACGGGGCTGGCTGCGTCGCCATCGGGCTTCTCAAGGCGGTCGACGACGACCTTGCTGAAGTTTTGCCCGACGGAGTTGGCGATCTGCGCGGCGAGCTCCGGATCGCTGTTCGTGACCGAGACATCAATCAGAACGGTGTTGAGGGGTGACGTGGAGGTGATTGTGGAGGCGAGCTGCGCGGCGGTCAGGTCGAGGTTCAGTTGCTTGATGACCTCGTCGAGCACGATGGCACTGTTGACGACGTCGACGTACGACGTGACGGCCTGCCGGGCAAAGCTGGTTCCCTGAACCAGGTCCCCGGTCACAGCGCCGGCGGAGGCCTGCACCGCCACGTAGAGCTGGGTGTTGGCGATGTACTTCGGGGTGGTCGCAATGGCCGCGCCGGCCGCGCCGGCGATTCCGAAGAGGGTGCAAGCGAGAATCAGAATCCAACTTTTATGAAAGATTCTGAGGTAGTCCTTGAGCTCCACGCGCGTTCCTCCGGTAGTACTAGGCAGAGAGGAACCGCTCGAGTTGCTTTATCCCCTTGGCTATCTTTGCACATAGGAGTATTAGGCCACCCCCCATGGGGGGTGTGAAGTTCTCTCGGTTTTTAGATGGAGTGCTACAAAGACGGCTGGAGGAGGCCGTCGGGGGTGACCGTGAGCATCCGTGGCTCGCCGGCGTCGACCACGATCGAGGCGATCGTGGGGCGGTCGGCGGGCAGCAGACGGGCGATCAGGTGGCCGTGGGTGAGGGAGTCGAGCTGGTCAGCGACGATGGCGGCCGCGGCGGCCAGCTGCCGGGGCGGCCGGTCGGCGCTGTCGTCGAGCAGGGTCACGTCGACACCCCGGATGCGGGCGGCGCGGGCGGCACTGATCACCGGCTCGACGAAGAGCGAGCGCCCCCGGATGGCGTCGCGCAGGGTGGCCTCCACGAGCAGGCTTTCCGCCCGCAGGGTCGGTTCAATCTGAAGCGCGTCGATCTCCAGGGGGTTGATCTGCAGGGCGTCGCCTTGCAGCAAATTTGCGAGGCGCTGCAGGGTGGGCCGGGCCAGCGTGTTCACCCGGGTCAGCTGGGTCTCGCGCTCCTCGAGGGCCGCCGCCGCCGTGGCCGCCGCGGCGCCGCTGCGGGCTCGCTCCCGGTTCAGCCCGGCCAGGGTCTGGGTGGAGCGCTTCAGGCCCACGGCGAACAGGGTTCCGGCGAGCAGGGTGCCGGCGTGACGGATGGCCAGGTTCACCCCGTCGAGCAGCGTCAGCCCGTTCAGCAGCGCCCAGACGATCGAGATGACCATGATCATGCCGTAGCCGTACCAGGCGAATCCGGGCCGGCCGCGCACCGCCAGCACGACCAACATCATGGTGATAGCGCCGAGGTACCAGTGGGCGAACGGGGTCGACCCGACCGGCGGCACCGGGAATGCCGTGGCCACGGCGGACAGCCCGCACAGCGCGAGCACCATGACGGCATTGCGCGGCGACACCGGGTCAGGCACGACGAGGGTGAGCCACGCGGCCGCCGCAGACACCGCCAAGAACCCGAGGATCTCGTAGGGCAATGTCCACAGGGGTTCACCATCGGCGAAGGCGAGAACGGCGTGCACGGCGATGAATCCCATGAGGATGGACGTGGACAGGGCCTTCGGCAGGCGGGTCACGCCCTTCAGCTGCGTGGCGGGTCGCGGCGGGGTTGGGGGTGCGGTCGAGAGGGACAGGACCGGCGGCGCGGGGGCTGCAGGTGCGGGCGTCCAGGAGACCACCACCTCGGTGCCGACGCCAGGGCGGGAGCGCACGGCGGCGGCACCGCCGGAGAGGCGCTCCATGCGGCCGATGATGCTCTGCGCGATGCCCAGGCGCTCGGCCGGCACCCTTGCCGGGTCGAAGCCGACGCCGTCGTCGTGCACGGCCACCCGGATGCCGCCCTGGTAGCTGCGCACGGTAAGGGTGCGGGCCACCGGGCTCCGCACGGGCTCCCGCACGTCGGCGGCGACCGAGTTGCGGAGCGCCTCGCCGACAGCACCGAGCAGGGCGGTCACGGCAAGGGCGGGCACTGTGAGGGTGCCGGGCAGGTTGGAGGTGATCTGGGCATCCGGTGCCAGCTCGGCCACCAGCTGCTGGAGGCGCCGGGTCACCTGGCGGCCGGGCATGCTCGGGTCGGGTAGCGGGGCGCGCAGGGCGTCGAGCCGCACCAGGGTGTCGGCCGCGTGCCGGCTCAGCACCGGCACCGGGGTGCCGCCGCGTCCGGCCATCAGCAGGGTCGAGATGACGCTGTCGTGCACCAGGGCGTCGATGGTGAGCCGCTCGCGTTTGCGCGCGAGGCGGTCGGCGCGATCGACGAGTTGCACGCGGGCGATCGTGGCCGCCTGGTCGACCTTGCCGGCGCTGCGGCGCGCCATGGTGGTCAGTCCCACGAGCATGCTCAGCAGCAGGAACGAGTAGAGGCCGTCTTCCACACCGACCAGCACCGGGTACGGGTCAGTCGAGGTGGCCGCACGCAGCAGCCCGCTCATCGTGCAGACCAGCACCAGGTAGGCCCAGGCCGTGCGGTCGCGGGTGGTCACCGCCACGGCCATCACGGGCACGCCGGTGAGGGTGATCGCCCAGGGGATGTCCGCGCCCGCCGGCAGCGGCTCCGCCCGCACGGTCAGCCAGAACACCAGCAGCAGCACGAAGAGCGCCCCCTCGGCGAGCGCGATCAACCGCAGCACGCGCAGAGGCACCCCGCGTGAGAGCACGGCGATCAGCAGCGGCAGCCCGAAGATCAGCAGCCACATCGCCACCGACCAGGAACGCCGCGGCTCCCAGGCCTGCTCGAGCACGGTGCTCAGGCACAGCAGCCCGAAGACGAGGGCAGTGGGCCCGAGCGCGCCGTAGAGCAGGCGGGCGAGGCGCTCGGTCGAGGACTGCGGCCGGATTGGCCGGGTTGGCCGGGGCGGCCCGGTCACGGCTGGCCGGGGATGGGCAGGAGGCCGTCTTCCAGTGCCCGCTTGTAGAGGTCGATCTTGGTGTTCGCCGGGCGGCCGACCCGCTCATATTTCGAGCGCACCCGACGGATGTAGTCGATCACCGTGGCCTCGGACAGTCCCATCCGCGAGGCCACCAGCGGCGCCTTCGCGCCCGCAGCGTAGAGCGAGAGCACCTCGCACTCGCGCACGCTCAGGCCCGCGTCGGAGAGGTCCGGGTCGCCGTCGAGGGCCGCGGCCCACTCGGTGGAGACGACGGTCTCCCCCGCCGCCGCCCGGGTGACGGCGTCGAGCAGCACCGCGGTCGGCTCGGACTTGCGCACCACACCCAGCACGCCGCTGCGCGCCGCGGCCCGCATCAGAGCGGCGTCGTCGCCGCCGGTGAACGCGAGCACCGCCGCGCCCGCGCCGCGCAGACGGTCGACGTTGCCGGTGACGGCGGACCCGTCGGAGAGCCGCAGATCCAGGATGACCAGGTCGACGGGCGTCTGCTGCACGGCGGACTCGAGCAGCTCGGTCACGGTCGCGACCGTGGCCACCACCTCGATCTCGGGGATCGTGGCGAAGAGGCCGGCGAATCCGCGGGCAACGATCTCGTGGTCATCGATCAGGGCTACGCGAAAGCGGGACATCGGCGTTCCTTGGATTCTCGGGGCGGTGCCTGCCGGGGTCTCGAGCAGGGTTCAACGACGTGCGGGGTGGCCCCTGTTCTGGTGCCACAAGAAGTAACGGCTGGTCAGACCGGAAAGCGGCCCCTACGTTTAGGCATGGGGAAAACCAACCGGGGGGTTGGTGGGGCGCTCGCGATCCCGAAGTCGTTCGAGCGCCCCTTCTCACCCGGTACTCTGTTTGCCCTGCGGGCGCGGGCAATCATGCGGGCGCGGGTGTTCATGTGGACGCGGGCCGGCTGCGGTTGTTCAGCACACCATTGCTCTCCTCGAGGTAGCACGATCCGCAGAGCGACTCGTAGGTCACCTCGGCGCCGTCGATGGCCACCTGGTCGCCGTCGAAGACGAAGACCCCGTCGATCTGGCGCCCGTTGAACACGGCCTTGCGCCCGCACCGGCAGATGGTTTTAAGCTCTTCGAGGCTGTGCGCCACCTCGAGCAGGCGCCGGCTGCCCGGAAAGGCCACCGTCTGAAAATCGGTGCGGATGCCGTAGGCCAGCACCGGAATGTTCTCGAGGATCGCGATGCGCAGCAGATCGTCCACCTGCTGCTCGGTGAGGAACTGCGCCTCGTCCACCAGCAGGGCGCTCACGTCGAGGCCGGTCTCGGCGAGCACCCGGGTGCGGTGCTCGTGGAAGAGGGCGTAGGCATCCGTCTCGGGGGTGAGCAGGTAGTCCACGGCCCGGGTGACGCCGAGCCGGGAGAGGATGCCCCGGTCGCCCTTGGTGTCGACCGACGGTTTGGCCAACAGCACCTGGTGGCCGCGTTCCTCATAGTTGTAGGCGGCCTGGAGCATCGAGGTGCTCTTGCCGCTGTTCATGGCTCCGTAGCGGAAATACAGTTTCGCCATTGCGTGGTCGCCCCCTCGGCTGGTCGCGCTCGTGCCGCTCTGCCGCGCTGCGTTATGCCGCGCTGCGTGTCGTGGCGCTGCGTGCGCCTAGCTCAGCGTACTGGTGGAATCGGGCGGGGGCGCTTGTCGCCGAATTCCAGCGTCAGCCCGGGGCGACGGATGCTCACCCGCACCCACGGGAACACCACCCGCAGCACCGCCGTGTAGGAGCGCAGCAGGGCGCGCACCCGGCGCGGCGGGAGGTCGAGCGCCACCCGGATCGAGAACGTGTCGATGCCGGAGTGCCGCTGCTGGCGGTCGCTCGGCGGGTCGACCTGGGTGTCGGGCTCGGAGTCGGGCTCGGTGTCTGCCTGCACCACGAGGCTGCGCGGGTCGAAGCCGGGGGCCAGGCAGAGCATGCTGATCAGGGCCGAGGTGGCCGCGCGCTGCTGCGTGCCGAAGTGCGCCGCCCGGTGCTCGGGGTCGGCCACGACGAGCAGCGGATCCTTGCCGCGCTCGAGGAGCGCCGTGCGTTCGCGGGCGATGACGGCGTCGAGCCAGGTCTCGTCGATGTGCGCCACGATCGCCCGGCGAACCCCGGCGGCGAGCTCGTTCGCGCGATTGATGTCGGCCTTGGTCACCTCGCCGCGTTCGAGCACGCCGTCGAAGAGGGGGAAGACACCGGGCTGCAGGGTGGCGAGCTGCTGCTCGACCACCTGGCGCACCACGCTGCCGCGGGATTCTTCGGTGCGACGGGCGATGGCGCGGCGAGCATCCGTTTGCCAAGCCAGCAGTTGACGCACGATGCGGCGGGAATACGCGGCGGCGGCGAGGCCGAGTGCGAGCACCTGGGTGACCGCGACGACCACGAAGACGCCCGACGGCACCCGCACCGAGCGGAACGGTTCCTGCGGCAGTGTGACCGCGGCCACGACGACGGAGGCGAGCACCGCGGTCAGCGCCAGTTCACGCCAGGGGCGGAAGGGGGCGAGGGCCACGAGCAGGAAGCCGAGGGTAATCGGGCCGAAGTCGTCTTGCACCAGGGAGTTGCTGCCCCAGCGGGCGGCCTGGTCGAGCAGGTGGGCGGCCAGGCCGAGGCTGACGATCAGCAGCAGCGACGTCTGGCGCACCGGGGACCGCGACGGTCGTACGGCCGACACGAGCGCGGCGGACGCCGCTGCGGTGGCGACGAGCGCGAGCACGGCCAGGAACGGGTGCCGGATCTCGTCGGCCTGCAGCACCGTGGTCACCACCGCGTAGCCGAACACGACCAGGGCAATGCCGGGCACGATCGTCCAGACCGCGAGGGCGCCGAGCGGGTCGAGGCGCTGCTGGGTGAAGGCGTGCGGCTTGGTGTGAGGCGTGGGGACGGGGGTGTGGTTCTGCTGTGCGGCTGCGGCTGCGGCCGTGGCCGCGGCGCTGCCTGATGGCGAGGTTGCGTTCGTGGGTGTCACTGGGACACCCGCTCGGGGTCTGGGGTTTCTGTTTGTTCGGGCTGTTCGGTCGGCTCGGCGTGCCCGCCGGGTTCCTCGATCGCCACGGGCACGCTCAGCATGACCGAGGTGCCGGCGCCCGGCCGGGTGAGGATGCTCACCGAGCCACCCAGGCGTTCGATCCGGCGGCGCACCGCCTGGCGCAGGCCGAGACGGTCGGCGCCGGTCTCCGATTCCGTGAAGCCGCGCCCAGCATCCATCACCATAAGTGAAATGCTGCTCGGCTCGGACTCGATCACGACCTCGGCGGCGACGATGCCGGAGTGGAGGATCACGTTCACGAGGCACTGCTGCACCGCCAGGCCCAGCTCGCGGTCGCTGGCCGGGCTCAGACGGCCGAGGGCGGCGCGGGCTCCCGTGACTTCGACCACGAGGCCACGATCGCGACTGCGCTCGATGGCGGCGTAGACCGCGCTGGTGAGCCAGGCATCCGTGCCCCCGTGCGGTTCGACGCTCAGCGCATCGGCGTCGGTGAGCCAGTCGGTGCCGCGCAGGGTCTGCAGGGTGTCACGGATGCTGCCGGCGAGGTTGGCGCTGAGCGGCCCGGGATGCGCGCGGGCGAGGGCGACGAGCTGCTGGAGGGTGGTGTCCTGACCCAGGGCGAGGGTGCGCAGGTCGAGCTCGTGGCGCAGCAGGCGGGTCTGGTCGGTCTGCATGGCCCGGTGCAGGGCGATCTGAACGGACCACTCGCGGCGCACGAAGACCGTGAGCAGCAGCACGCTGACGAGGAAGAGATAGGTCGAGATGGTGAAGACGTCCGCGCCGTAGGGCACCTCGGTTTGCGTGGCGGCGTACACCGTGACGGCTTCGGCCAGGACGAAGGCGGTGGTGCTCCAGAGCACGCCGGCGCGGGCGGAGACTCCGGCGCCGCCGATCATGACCAGGGCCAGTTTCGGCAGGGTGACGAGGAAGACGTTCGAGCTCGGGAACAGGGCGGGGATGCCGAGCACGGTAATCGTGTAGAGGTAGGTGGCGACGGTGCCGGCGACGAGGTACGCGATCGTCAGGACGACGGTGCGGCGCAGGGAGAGGGCGATCAGCACGGCGGCCATGAGGAGGAGGGCGACGATGGTGACGAGGGTTTCGGTGGGTGTGGTGGCGAGCGTTGCGGCTGTTGTGGTGGTTGTGGCTGTGGCTGTGGCTGTGGCTGTGGCTGTGGCTGTGGCTGTGGCTGAGGTTGTGGACAAACTGAGGAGGAGGATGGCGGCGAGAGAGGCGGCCAGGCAGGTCAGCGCAAACCAGTGTGCAGCCCGCGCGAGGGCATGGCTGAGGGCCCTCTTGACCAGGTGGTCCGGGAGTCCAAGCGTCATGGCAACCCTCTCTGTTCGGTTGATTCTCTCATTCCGCGAGGGCGCTTCCGCGCTGCCCCGGGTAATCCGCTTCGCCCAGATCGAATTCGACGGAGATTGTGCACAATAACGTGGCCACGGGGCCCTTTCGCGCAATCATCGTGCAAGATCTCCGTCGAATTCGTTCGGCTGGGGTCGCGCGGGGCGGCGGGGCATCCGTCGCCCGCGGTCGGGTGGCGCTGCTGCCCCGGCGGCTCTGCCCTGGCCACCCTGCGGAATGGCGGCCGTGGCCCGCACGTTTGTGCTCCTTCCGGCCCTCCGCGCCCGCTGACGTGCCTTCCCTGCCATTCCGCGCCCCTCCCTGCCATCCCCTGCGCCCGGTTGTGGCTAACTCAGGAGATCCCAGTCGCTGGCCACGGCGCGGGCACGGATCAGTGCCGAAGTCGCCGCGACTCGGCCACGACCCCGCCGGGATCTCCTGAGTTGGCCACCCGTCCCCGCCTCTTCCCACCCCCGGACACGCACAGCTCCTGCAATTTGGCCAAAATAGGCCGATTCCGGCCCGTTTTGACCCGTTTTGACCCGTTTTGACCCGTTTTCTGAGAATCTGCAGGAGCTATGCAGAGTACGGCTCGGGTACGGGCCCACGGCGAAGACAAAAAAGTACCGTGGCACCGGTGCAGGGGCCTCCCCGCACCAGTATCGGCCCTCCTGGAGCAGGAGCAGGGCGCAGCGACCGCGGTCACCGGCATCGGATGTGGCTAACTCAGGAGATCCCAGCCGGCGGCCCGACCACGGGCGCGACGCAGTGCCAAAGTAGCCGACACTCGGCCGCGACTCGGGCGAGATCTCCTGAGTTAGCCCCACCACGGGCCGGGTGTCGAGGCTCTTGGGCGAGCCAGCGACGGGCGTGACGGATGCGGCGGCGCGGCATCCGTTCGGGGCAGCAGTGTGAGCTAACTTCGGAGAAATTCGCGAGACGCCGGTTGACGCGCCCGCCAGGACGGCATTTCGCGAAAAACTCCGAAGTTACGGGCAGAGAACAGGCACCCCAGCCCACAGGCACCCCCCAGCCCCCGCGGCACCACCCCCCAGCCCACGGGCACGGGCAGAGAACAGGCACCCCCAGCCCACGGGCACGGGCAGAGAACAGGCACACCCCCCAGCCCGCCGCCGGGGCAACCCCGCCCCCGGGCAACCTCCTATGCGGTCAGGTTCAGCACGGCCGCGGTCGCGGCGAGCGACGCGGCGGCAACGGCCGGGTCGTCGGAGAGCTTCGTGCCGAGGCTCGGGATCATCTCGCGCAGCTTGGGTTCCCAGGCCGGGTACTCCTCGGGGAAGCAGCGCTTGATCAGGTCCACCATGATCGGGGCCGCGGTCGAGGCTCCCGGGGAGGCCCCGAGCAGCCCCGCGATGGTACCGTCGGCCGAGGTGATGACCTCGGTGCCGAACTGCAGCACGCCGCCCTGCTCCGGATCCTTCTTCATGACCTGCACGCGCTGTCCGGCGGTGATGAGTTCCCAGTCGCCGAGCTTCGCGGTCGGGATGAACTCCTGCAGCGCCTTGAGCTTCGTCTTCTTTGAGGCGAACACCTCGCCGATCAAGTACTTCATCAGGCCGACGTTGTGCGCCGCCACAGCCAGCATCGGCCCGATGTTGTGCACCCGGATCGAGAACGGCAGGTCGAGCCAGCTGCTCGACTTGAGGAACTTGGGGGTGAAGCCGGCGTACGGTCCGAACAGAAGCGAAGCCTCTCCCTCGACGACGCGGGTATCGAGGTGCGGCACCGACATGGGCGGAGCACCCTTCGCCGCCTTGCCGTAGACCTTCGCGTGGTGCTGGGCGACGAGCTTCTGGTTCGTGGTGCGCAGGAACTGCCCGCTGATCGGGAACCCGCCGAAACCCTTGATCTCGGGGATGCCGCTCTGCTGCAGCAGCGCCAGGGCGCCGCCGCCTGCACCGACGAAGACGAACCGGGCGTTGACGACGCTCGGGTGGTTGCCGACCAGGCGGCGCAGGTTGAGCTTCCATGAGCCATCCGTGAGCTGTTTCACACCGGTGACCTGCTGGTTCGTGTGCACGCCCACGCCCTCCGCGGTGAGGTTGGCGAAAAGGTAGCGGGTGAGGGCGCCGAAGTCCACGTCGGTGCCGGACACGATGCGCGTCGCCGCGATCTTCTGGTTCTTCGGGCGCTTCTGGGTGAGGAGCGGGGTCCAGGTGCCAATCACGGCCGGATCCTCGCTGTATTCCATGCCCGCGAAGAGGGGCTCGCCCTGGAGTACCGCGAACCGCTTGCGCAGGTATTCGACGCTGCTCTTGCCGTGCACGAAAGTCATGTGCGGGGTGGAGTTGATGAAGTTGGTGGGCTCGGGCAGCACGCCCGTCTCGACCAGGTGTGCCCACAGCTGGCGGCTGATCTGGAACTGCTCGTTGATCGCCACGGCCTTGGCCGCGGTCACCGAGCCGTCCTTCGATTCGGGCATGTAGTTCAGCTCGCACAGAGCCGCATGGCCGGTGCCCGCGTTGTTCCACGGGTTGGAGCTTTCCTGAGCGACTTCCCCCAATCGCTCGTAAACCTCGATGCTCCAGTCGGGCTGCAACTGCTTGATCAAGGTACCGAGGGTGGCGCTCATGATGCCGCCACCAATAAGAACGACATCAATCTTCGCCATTGGATTCACTCTTCCACCATATCGGTGGCAACGGATGCCTCCCGCCGGGACGCAGACGCGTCAGGTCACGGTTGGCTCGGCAACGAGCTCAAAAGCGACCCAGTCGCGGCTCAAAACCGGCTCAGTCGCGACCGATAAGCGACCCAGTCGCCACCAAAAGCGGCTCAGCCGCGACTCTTCAAGAGCTCGTAGTTGGCGATGAAGTCGTCGACGGACACGCTCGCGACCTCGCGCACGATCAGGTCGAGATCGAGGTCGGCCAGCGTCTTGAACCGCACGCAGCTGTTGCCCATGTTCAGCGTGCGTCCGGTGGCGTCCCACCGGGAGCGGAACGCGGCATCCTTCTCGGGAAAGCTGCAGAGGCCCATCAGGTAGAGCGAGTTGTAGTGCTTCTGCGCGGCCAGGCTCACGTAGACGAGCGGCTGTTTGTCGTCGGTGTTCGCCAACAGCTCCAGCGGAACCGCCCAGCCGAGCATGCCGCCGTAGACGCCGAGCCGATACCCCGCGGGCATGGCATCGCGCACGACGTCGAGCACCGGGTAGATCACCGCCCGACGCTCGGGTTCGAGGTCGAAAACGATCGTCTCCACGTCGAACGGAACCGGTTCTGTGCTCATGAAGCAAGCGTAATGTCGAGCCTCGGCACGACCGCACGGGCGCCGTGCAACTCCAGCCGCGACAGGGTCTTCTCAAAGCTCTCCGGCACGCCGTAGTGGAACCCCTGCGCGCTACGGATACCCAGCGCACTCAGGTGGTTCGCCATCGCATCGTTCTCCACACCCTCGACGATCATCGAGTACTCCAGGTTGTCACCGAAACCCTGCAGGGCGGTGAGCACCTCCCGCTGGCGGATGTCGTCGAGGTCGTCGACCAGGCTGCGGTCGATTTTGAGGATGTCCATGGGCATCCGTACCAGGGCGTCGACCGACGAATCCTGGGAACCGTAGTCGTCGAGCGCGATCATCATGCCGAGGTCCCGCAGGCGGTCGGCCTGGGCACGGATGGCGGGGGTGACCTTGGTCATCGACCGCTCGTTGAGCTCGAGGCAGAGCGAGATGCCGGGGTAGCGGTCCGCGAGCTCCTCGATGTAGTTGCCCACACGCTCGGGCAGGATCTGCCCGGCCTCAACGTTGATGGTCATGCACACCACGCGCGGCTCGATCAGCCGGAAGTCCGCCGCGGCGGCCATGGCCTTCACGGCCACCTGGCGGGTCATCGCGTCGAGCCGGCCGAGGCCCTTCGCCTTCTCGACGATCGACGGCGGCGATAGCGGGCCGAGGTCCGGGTCGGTGTAGCGCACGAGGGCTTCGAACGCCCAGATCTGCCCTGTGACGAGGCTGACGATGGGCTGGAAGGCCAGCTCGAGCAGGTCCTCGTCGATGGCGTGGGCGATGATGTCGTTCATCTGCGAGGAGCGGTGGCTCGAGATGTTGAGGCTGCTCTCCTTCGACGGGCCGCCGCGTCGCCGGGACTTCTTGATCGCGAGCATCGACCGGTCGGCATCCTGGACCAGCTGGTTGACGTCGGTTTCGCGGTGCGCCGAGTAGGCCAGGCCCACGCTGATGATCGGGCTGTGGGTCGTCTGGCCGATGAGCATCGGCTCCCCGGAGACCACCAGGATGCGCTCGGCGATGGACTTCGCCTCGGCCAGCGACGCCAGGTGAGTGAGGATGATCACGAACTCGTCGCCGCCGACCCGGGCGACCACGTCATTCGGACGCACCACGGCGCTCAGCCGACGCCCGAGCTCGCGCAGCACCTCGTCGCCGGTCTGATGGCCGAACCGGTCGTTCAGGCGCTTGAACTCGTCGAGGTCGATGAACAGCACGGCCAGGGCCTCTGAGTAGTCCCGGTGGTCGTTGATGTTCGCCAGGGCCTCTTGGAACGCGCCGTAGTTGGGCAGGCTCGTGAGCGGATCGGTGTTGGCGCGCAGGGTGAGGCCGGCGATGTTGCGGCGGGCCCGCACGACCATCTCGGCGGTCGTGGCCAGGGCCTGGAGGGCGCGGCGGTCGTTGCCGGTGAAGGCGCCGTCCATGGCGTCGCGCCGGGCCACGATGTACTGGTCCGGCCCGATGGCGCCGGCCAGGGGCAGCAGCATGCTGATCTCGCCGGGCTGCGCGGGCTCGCTGCGCACGATGACGGATTCGGCACCGATCGCATCCGCCACCACCCGGCGCAGCAGGTCGGTGACGGCCGCCGGGGAGCCGGGCTCGGGCTCTGGGGCGGCGTCGGCGGCACTCGTGGCGGGGTAGGTGTTGTCGGCGGCGCTCGTGATGGCGGTACCGCTCGTGGCGCCGATGCCCGTGGTGGCTGGGCTCGTGGGGTTGACCCGCCCGGAGGGCCCGGTGGCCGGGTCGGCGGCCAGCGCGCTCGTGGCGGCGACCAAGCCGGCCAGCCGGTAGCGCATGACCGCCAACACCGTGAAGACCTTGACCACGGAGGCGACGATCATCAGGGTGAACAGCACGATGACGGCATCGAGCGTGTTGGTGACCTCGACCAGAAACGGCAGCCCCACGACACTCCAGTGCGCGGCCGTCACCGTGACCACGACGGTTCCGACCAGCACCAGCAGAACCCGCAGCGGCGACAGGGGTCGCCCGCCGCTGCCGCGACCGAGCGGGCCGGCGACGAAGCGCTGGCGCAGCACCTCGGTCGCGATGATGAAGAAGATATAGCCCACGGATGCCGCGGCCACGCCCGCCAGAATCGGCAGTCCGCCCGCGCCGAACCAGGTGAACAGGCCGATGGCGACGAGAGCGCCGGCACCCTGCAGGCCGGCGCTGTAGAGCGCGACCGATGCCCGCCCGGACTCGATCAGGATGGCCAGCAGAACGCCGAGCGCGATCAGCCCGGCCGAGACCGGCAGGGAGAGGGTCGGGGCTAGCGCCGGCAGCGCCAGAACGGGGAGGCTGATCATCGGGCTGCGGTGCGCCACGGCGCCCACGCGCACCCAGGTGAGCTCGAGGGTGGCCGCGCAGACCACACCGACCCCGGCGATCAGCCAGCTGTCTGAGGGGTCATCAAGGAGCAGCACGAACGACGTGGCGATGAGCGCGAGGCCGATGCCGGCGAACGCAAGGAAGGCCAGGCGTTTGACGCCCCTTGAGTTCCGATTCCCGCCCACGAAGTCTGACACTAGCGGAGTGAGCGCCCGGTTATACAGCACCACGCTGAGGTCAGCGAACGAGTAGGTCCGCGGCGACGAGTTCCGCGATCTGCACGGCGTTGAGTGCCGCACCTTTACGAAGGTTGTCGCTGGTGATGAACAGGGCCAATCCACGCCCGTTCGGCACGCCGCGGTCCTGACGCACGCGGCCGACGAAGCTCGGGTCCTGGCCGGCCGCTTCGAGGGGTGTGGGGACATCCGTCACGACCACGCCGGGGGCGGTGGCGAGCAGTTCGAGGGCGCGGGCGACGGTCAACGGGTTGGCGAACTCGGCGTTGATCGAGAGGGCGTGGCCGGTGAAGACGGGCACGCGCACGCAGGTGCCGGAGACGAGCAGATCGGGCAGCTCGAGGATCTTGCGGCTCTCGTTGCGGAGTTTCTTCTCCTCGTCGGTCTCGAATTCGCCGTCGTCGACGATGGAACCGGCCAGCGGGATCACGTCGAACGCGATCGGGCGGGCGTAGACGATGGGTGCCGGCATGGGCACAGCGGACCCGTCGTGCACCAGCTGGAGCAGGTTGTCGCTCAGGGCGGCGGCCCGCACCTGGCTGGCGAGCTCGCGGGCGCCGGCCAGGCCGCTGCCGGAGACCGCCTGGTAGGTGCTGACGATGAGGCGTTCGAGGCCGGCCTCGTCGTGCAGCACCTTGAGCACGGGCATGGCCGCCATGGTGGTGCAGTTCGGGTTCGCGATGATGCCCTTGGTGGCGAGCTTGATGGCCTCGGGGTTGACCTCGCTGACGACCAGCGGCACGTCGGGGTCCATCCGCCACCCGGAGGAGTTGTCGATCACGGTGACGCCGGCCGCGGCGAACCGGGGAGCCTGAATTTTCGAGAGCGTCGCGCCGGCGGAGAAGATGGCCACGTCGAGTCCGCTGGGGTCGGCGGTGGCGGCGTCTTCGACGACGATCTTCTCGCCCTTGAACAGCAGCACGGAGCCGGCGGACCGGGACGACGCGAAGAAACGGATGCCTCCGACCGGGAAGTCCCGTTCCTCGAGCAGGCTGCGCACGACGGCTCCGACCTGGCCGGTGGCCCCGACGACGCCGATCTGGATTCCTGTGGTGCTGGTTGCTGCGGTGCTGTTTGCTGCGGTGCTGTTCACTGTGTTTCCTCCGCTAGATGCCGTGGCTGCTGGTGGTGCTGGTGGTCTCGCTCTCGCTCGTGCACTTGCACTTGCACTTGCACTTGCACTTGCACTTGCACTTGCACTTGCATCTGCATCTGCATCTGCCTTTGTGGCTAACTCAGGAGATTCTCGCGATTTGGCCCGAATTCCAGCCGGATCGCGCCCGTGGCCTCTAGTTCTCCTGAGTTAGCCCCAGGGAAACCGGTTGAACGGGGTCGGGGTGGGGTGAGGCGGGGTGGGGCCGAGCCCGGCTGGCGTCCGGCCGAGCCCGGTTGGGCCGACGGATGCCGGCTAGCGGCCGGTGCCGCCGTGCACGACGGCGTCGTTGGTGGAGTCCAGGCCGAATGCGGTGTGCACGACCCGCAGCGCCTGGTTGATGGTGTCGGCGCGGGTGACCACGGAGATGCGGATCTCGCTGGTCGAGATCATTTCAATGTTGATCCCGGCCTCGAACAGCGCCTCGAACAGCTTCGCGGACACGCCCGTGTTGGTGCGCATGCCGGCGCCGACGAGCGCGAGCTTGCCGATCTGGTCGTCATACTGCAGACCGGCGAACCCGACGTTGGTCTGCTCGTTGCTCAGCGCGGTCAGCACCTGCTGGCCCTCCGATTTGGGCAGGGTGAAGGAAATGTCGGTCAGTCCCGTGGACGCGGCCGAGACGTTCTGCACGATCATGTCGACGTTCGCGTTGGTCTTCGCGACGATTTTGAAGATCTGCGCGGCTTTGCCCGGAATGTCGGGAACGCCGACGACCGTGACCTTGGCTTCGCTCAGGTCGGCGGCGACCCCGGCGATGATTGGCTCTTCCACTGTCTCTCCATTCGCGGATGCGTTATTGGGATGTGTGCGCTCGGTGGCCGACGAATTCGGGATCGCGACATGCGGGCTCGTGGTGTCGGGGTTGTAGACGATGGTTCCCACGTTGTTGTTAAACGAGGACCGCACATGCAGCGTCACACCGTGCCGACGCGCATATTCCACCGCTCGAATATAGAGGACCTTCGCACCCGCGGCGGCGAGCTCGAGCATTTCCTCGCTGGAGATGCGGTCGAGTTTGTGGGCCCGGGGAACGACGCGCGGGTCGGCGGTGAAGACGCCGTCGACATCCGTGTAGATCTCGCAGATATCGGCGCTGAGCGCGGCGGCCAGCGCAACGGCGGTCGTGTCAGAACCGCCGCGGCCGAGCGTGGTGATGTCCTTGGTGTCGCGATTGAAGCCCTGGAAGCCGGCGACAATCGCCACGGCACCGTCGTCGAGGGCATCGCGGATGCGCCCGGGAGTCACATCGACGATGCGGGCGGCGCCGTGTTGGCCATCCGTGATCATGCCGGCCTGACTGCCGGTGAAGGAGCGGGCGTCGTAGCCCATGCTCTTGATCGCCATGGCGAGCAGCGCCATCGAGATGCGCTCGCCCGCGGTGAGGAGCATGTCGAGCTCGCGCGGCGCGGGGATCGGGGTGACCTGGTGCGCAAGGTCGAGCAACTCATCGGTGGAGTCTCCCATCGCGGAGACGGCGACGACGACCTCGTTGCCCGCTTTGCGGGTGTCGACGATGCGTTTGGCCACGCGTTTGATGCTTTCGGCGTCGGCGACGGATGATCCGCCGAACTTCTGCACGATCAAGCTCACGTGGCACTCCAAGGGTTCGGGTACGCCGGCACAGGCAAGCTCCCATCATAAATGCTGTTGTATTCGGCAGCGGCCATGTGACGGTGAGAGGCACCCATTGACGCTACAACGCGGTCGGCGACCACTCGTTCTTCGCCGGCGCGGCCCTGCTCGTGTCGTGCACGATCCCCGCCTTCTTCATCAAGCGCGGCGCCTGGCTGCAGCACCGCGCGCAGACCCTGGCGTTCTGGATGATGTTCACCATGGCCTTCCCGACCTTCGTGTCGAGCTCGCAGTTCGCAGTGAAGTCGTCGCACGACCCGGTCGCCCTGTTCTGGGTGAGCGCCGTTGCCCTCGCGGCCAACATCGCCGTTGTGGTCTACCAGATCTACACGATCGTGAAGAGACGCCGCAACCCGCTCACCGACGAGCTGTTCACGCACCTGCCCGCGTACCGCACGGTGCTCGAAGCGAACAAGCCGCTGGTGCCGGCGACGGCTGCTCCAACCGCGCACCCGCGGGCGACCGCCAGCGCGAAATAGAACGCCGTGACTGCGGAGAATTTCGCGACACGCGGCATCCGTCGCCCCGCCACGCGGCGGGTCTCGAAATTCTCCGCATTCAGCGTTGCCCGCGAATCAGCGGGGCAACGGATGCCACGGGCCGGGTCTCCCCCCTCCCCCGGCCCGTCTGTCGTCCGGGCGGGCAGGCGGTTCAGTCCGGCGAGGTCGGTGGCGGATGCGGTCTCCTTGGCCACTCCTGGCCGCAACTGTTGCCGGAGCGGGCAGGCGGCGCGGGGTGCTAGTTCGTGACGGTACGGCGGCCCTCGAAGGCCCGCCCGAGAGTGACCTCGTCGGCGTACTCGAGGTCGCCGCCGACCGGCAGCCCTGACGCGAGCCGGGAGACCTTGATCTCGAGGGTGGTCAGCAGGCGCGACAGGTAGGTCGCGGTCGCCTCCCCCTCGAGGTTCGGGTCGGTGGCGATGATGACCTCCTGCACCGTGTTGTCGGCAAGGCGCTGCATCAACTGACGGATGCGCAGGTCGTCCGGTCCGACGCCGTCGATGGGGCTGATCGCCCCGCCGAGCACGTGGTAGAGCCCCCTGAATTCGCGGGTGCGCTCGATCGCGACGACGTCCTTGGCCTCTTCCACCACGCAGATCATCGCCGGATTGCGGCGCGGGTCGCGGCAGATCATGCAGGTCTTCTGCTCGGACACGTTGCCGCAGATGTCGCAGAACTTCACCTTGTCGCGCACCTCGAGCAGCACGTTGGCGAGCCGGGTCACGTCGAACTGCTCGGTCTGCAAGATGTGGAACGCGATCCTCTGCGCGGACTTGGGCCCGATTCCGGGCAGCGTGCCGAGCTCGTCAATCAATTCCTGAACGATGCCTTCGTACATGGTTTAGTCGCCTCTGGTTCGGGATGCCGGATCGTGCGGCTGTTCTTCGAGGAAGGTGGCACCGAGGATTTCGCGCACCACCGACTCGCCGTAGCGCTGCTTCTCCGCAAAGGCGGGCCCGCGACGGGCAACGGATGCTGCGCCGCCCGCCCGGTTCGGAGCCTGCACCTGGGTGCGCGCCGGGGTTCCGGGCTGGGCGCCGTTCTGGACGCCGTTCTGGGACTGAGACTGGGCTCTCGCTTGGTGCTGGGCTCCCGCTGCGAACAATCCCGCACGCGCGGCGGGCGCCTGGTATCGGCCGGGCTGGCCGCCGTTCGGGTTCAGGTCCGGCGGGAATTCCTCGTCGTAGGACGGGGGCTCGTCGTCGTAGGGCGGCTGCGGCTCAGGATCTCGCCCGGACGCGGGAAGCGTCGTGGGCGCCGGCGCGCTCGGCATGGAACGCGGGGCGGTCTGCGGGGCGGATGCGTGTGCGGGGGCATCAGGGGTCGCAGCGGAGGCCCCAGCGGAGGCCGCAGACGCAGGAGCAGCGGTTTCAGCAGCCAGGGCTGACCCCGGGATGGCCACCGTGGCCCAGCCGGTGCCGGCATCCGAGGGTCTCGGAATGGCAGCGGTCGCCCAGCCGGTCGCGGTCGCGGCGACCGCCGGGCTGGCAGTTGCGCGGCTGGTCACCGACGACTCGGGCACTGTCGGGCTGGCGACCGCCGGGCTGGCAGTTGCGCGGCTGGTCACCGTGGGGCTGGCAGCCGATGCCGCAGGCGCTTCTGGGGCGTCAACCTTGCCAACGCCGGCCGGGGCGGAACCGGCTGCAGCGTTCACGGCAGCAGCCGGATCGGGGTCGGCGGCAGCAGCCGGATCGGGGTCGGCGTCGGCGGGCGATGCCTCGTCGGTTGTTGCAGCAGCGGATTTGGGTGTCGTCCTGGAGCCGGTGTCGCCGCTTCCGGACCCGGCTGCGGCCGAGCCGCTGACGGTTGCGGCCCGCGCGACAGGGCTCGGCGCGGTGGAGTCCTGCACGCCGAAACCTGACCCCGGGGAGACCGGGGCGACCGGTGCCGGAGCGGGGGCGGATGCCTTGGGGGTGGCTGGGGCATCCGTTCTCGGGGAGTCGACCCGGGCGGTGAGCTGGGGCGTGAAACCGAGCACCTCGTTGACGGCGCGCTTGAGATAGTCGCCGACGCCCTGCCCGGGGGCCGCCGACTGCTTGAGTCCGGCGACGTCGTTCTGGCTCGGGAAGGAGAGCACCAGCAGGTCGCCGCCACGCAGTTCCATGGCGCGGGCCGTGTAGAGCACGAGCCAGGCGCTGATCTTGGCGGCCTTGACTGCCTCGAGGATCTGCGGCCAAGAGTCCTTTACCTGCTGCAGGGTGACGGGTCCGACAGGGCGGGGCGGGGCCGCGACTTGGGTCGCGGGCGCAGCGGCAGCAGGCGCGGCGGCAGAAGCAGCAGCCGCACCGCCGGAGACCGCGGGCCGGCCGGAGGCATGCGTCGCCGAGACCGCAGCCGCGCGCGGGGGCGAGCCGACCGGGCTGGTGGCTGGGGCATCCGTCGCCGGGCTGTCGCCGGAACCAGACCCAGACCCAGAACCAGAACCGACCCCGATGCGGCGCTCGAGGCGTTCGACTCGGGCGAGCGCGCCGCGAGTGGAATCGTCACTCGCGGGGATGAGCACGCGGGCAATCATGAGTTCGAGGTGCAGGCGGGGGCTGGTCGCGCCGGTCATCTCGGTGAGGGCGGCGTTGATCACGTCGGCGGTGCGGGAGAGCTCGGCGGGGCCGAACTTCGCGGCTTGCACGGCCATGCGGTCGAGTTCCTCCTGCGGCACGCCGCGCAGCACGGCGGCGGCGCCCGCGGCGCTCGTGGCGCCCACGATGATCAGGTCGCGCAGGCGTTCGAGCAGGTCTTCGACGAAGCGGCGCGGGTCCTGGCCGGTCTGCACGACCCGGTCGACGGCGTCGAACGCGGCGGACGGGTCGCGGTCGGCGATCGCGTCGATGGACTCGTCGAGCAGCGACGCGTTCGTGTAGCCGAGCAGCGCCACGGCGCGGTCGTATTCGACGGAGTGCCCGTCGGATCCGGCCATCAGCTGATCGAGCAGCGACAGGGTGTCGCGCGGCGACCCGCCGCCGGCCCGCACCACGAGCGGCAGCACGCCCGGCGCGACGGTCATCTGCTCGGTGTCGCACATCTGCTGCACGTATTCGAGCATCGGCCCGGGCGGCACGAGCCGGAACGGGTAGTGATGCGTGCGCGAACGGATGGTGCCGATCACCTTTTCGGGCTCGGTTGTCGCAAAGATGAACTTGACGTGCTCGGGCGGCTCTTCGACGATCTTCAGCAGCGCGTTGAAGCCCTGCGGCGTGACCATGTGCGCCTCGTCCAGGATGAAGATCTTGTATCGGTCGCGGGCGGGAGCGAAGATCGCGCGCTCACGGATGTCCCGGGCATCGTCGACCCCGTTGTGGCTGGCCGCGTCGATCTCGACCACGTCAAGGGATCCGCCGCCGTCGCGGGACAGCTCCACACAGCTCGGGCAGACCCCGCATGGCGTGTCGGTGGGACCCTCGGCGCAGTTCAGGCAGCGCGCGAGAATACGGGCGGATGTCGTCTTGCCGCAACCTCGGGGCCCGCTGAACAGATAGGCGTGATTCACCCGGTTCGTGCGCAGGGCCGTCATCAGCGGATCGGTCACCTGAGACTGACCGATCATTTCGGCAAAAGTCTCGGGCCGGTAGCGGCGATACAGGGCGGTAACCACGAGGTCAATCGTAGCCGGAGCCACTGACAGTGCGGTGTGGGGCGGGCGTGGGGCGGGGCGTGTGTGTGGGTGGGTG
>NZ_PJJV01000005.1:0-1352 GCF_002929655.1 Cryobacterium sp. M23 | reverse complement strand
GTGGCTTCCTTGACGCCGAGCTCTCGGGCCACGGTCGACACGGGCCGACCGGTGTTGATCACCAGCTTGACGGCCTCGTCTTTGAACTCAGGAGTGAACTCCCGGCGTGTGTTTTCAATGATAAACATTCTCTCTTGTGAGGTGTCCACCAACCGGGGTCAAGGCCAGACTTCATCGGACGACATGCGCAATAGCGGTCGCTCTACGTACAAGCACCATGAACACTGACAGAAAGGTAACGACAATGTCAGTTGAGCAACGCCTCTCCGTCGGTGATGTCGATCCCGAGTCCTAGAAACCGATGTTCGCCCTAGAGAAATACATCCATGCGGGAAGCCTGGGTGAAGCTCTGCCGGCGCTGGTGAAAATTCGCGCGTCGCAGATCAATGGATGCGCGTACTGCCTGGACATGCACGGGTGCGAAGCCCGGGCGGCGCTCAGCGCCGCCTCGATGTGTTAGAGGCAGGGAGGAGGCGCCGAGCTTGTACGGCTACGTCCCCGTGAGTGTTGTGGTTTCCGGCTTCTGAGTGTTGCTTCGTCAACGTGAGTCGTCGCATGGTCACGGCGACGGTCTTGCGAGAGATTATCTCCCCGTCCGCGCGGAGATCAGCCAAGATCCGCGGGGCCCATAGACCTCGTCGGAATCACCGTGGAAGAAGGTGACCTTCTGCTCGATATGCACCCGCCGAATCGACGCCGGCGACGGCGGCCGGCCAACCCAGGCGTAGTAGCCCGACCGGGAAACTTCGAGAAGGCGGACCATGCGGGTGATGGTGAAGTTGGTCTTCTCCGCCAGCATCAGTTCGAACGCTTGCCGTTCGTATCCGACGCTTCCTGGGCGAAGAAGATGGACGCTTTTTTTAGAAAGGCCCTGTCCATCTTCAGGTCCGCGTTCTCTTTCCGAAGCCGCAGCAGCTCGGCCCTTTCAGACTCCGTCACCTCAGTCTGCCCGGTCTCGTTGCGAGCCTTGAACGCGCTCACCCACCGGCCCAGTGTGGCCTCGTTAACACCGAGCTCGCGGGCAACGGTCGCGACCGCTNCCCCTACGTGTCAGGGTGAGTTGAGGCCAGTAGCTCAGAGCAAGTCCGCCGTTTGACGTAGGGCGAGAATCAGGAAGTCCAACCATGTCCAGCCCATCGTTGATCGCCGTGCGCGACGATAGTTCCATGAACAACAGCAGTCCCGGCCCGCGCGCGGGCGGCCCCACGCCCCGGCGCTCGTTCACGCCGAAGCAGAAACTTGACCACCTCGCCGCCTACGAGGATGCGATTTCCCGGAACGGGGGCGGCGCGTATTTGCGGGAGCAGGGCATCTATTCCTCGCAGATCACGGAGTGGCGAAAACTGCGTGAT